>JAGSPQ010000054.1 GCA_018262385.1 Myxococcaceae bacterium
CTCGGTCGGCGTCCGCGATGGCTCGGTCGGCGTCCGCGATGGCTCGGTCGGCCTCCGGGACGGCTCGGTCGGACTTCGGGACGGCTCGGTTGGGCTTCGGGACGGCTCGGTCGGACTTCGGGACGGCTCGGTCGGACTTCGGGACGGCTCGGTTGGGCTCCGCGATGGCTCGGTTGGACTTCGGGATGGCTCGGTGGGGCAGCTGGGTCCGGAGCGCACCGCCTACGAGCGGGCGGTCAAGAGCACCCTCGAGAAGTACCTCGAGACGCCCTCCTACCTTCGCGACGATGCGCCCCGTGGCGGCCGCAGCGATCCGAAAGCCGCGGTCAGCGGACTGGCCGCCGACGTTCGGGCGGTGCTGCAGCCCGCAGTGAGCAAGCCGGAATCGAAATCCGCGAAAGTGGTCGAGAACGTCATCAACTCGAGCCTGTGGAAAGGCCTGAGCGCGAGCGACAAAGGCAGCCTCGCCAAGGTGATGTCGGCGGCCGGCGAGAAAGGCCTGGTCGCGTTGGGGGCGCTGCTCGAAGGAACTCCTGAGTCGGTGAAGGACACCGATCACCTCGGCAAGTCCCTGCTCGGAAACCTCGCCGAGCTCGCCTCGCAGCCGTTGAACGCCGCGCTCTACGCCGGCACCACCAAGCAGAAGGTCCTCGACGAGGTGTTGCTCCAGGTCGCCAACCCGGATCGGGTCGACCAGGGCAACGCTCCCACCTGTACCGTCACTTCGATGCAGTTCGAACTCGTCCGCGACGAGACCGCCGAGTACGTGCGGCTGATGGCCGGGCTCACCGGCCCCAAGGGTAAGGTCGAGATGAGAGGCGGCGGAGATCTGAAGCTCGATCCCGAGTCGCTCGCGCAGCTGAACAAGCGCCAGAGCTCGCAGGCGATCTTCCAGACCGCGGCGATGGAGTACGGCAACGGGGCCGACGAGTTCGACGTCGGTAAGGGCGTGTCCCACGACGACAAGGGCGTGAAGGAGAGCTACCCGGGGCTGATGCCGTACCAGCAGACGGTGATGCTGCGGCAGCTGTTCGGGGTGAAGTACGAGACCAAGTCGCTGCCCACCGAGTCTTCGCGGGCGAAGGCGCTCAACGACCTGCGCAACTACGTGACGGCCGGCACCAATCGGCCGGTGCTGCTCGAGATCGACCAGGGCAACTTCAACCACGCGGTGACCTACGAGATGCAGAAGAACGACCGGGTCTACTTCCGCGATCCCTACGGGCAGATCCGCTCGATGCCGCAGCAGGCGTTCATCAACCACGTCGTCGCGGTGCACAAGCCGCAAGTGATGCCCGGTTAGATCCCAGCAGCGCCGCGCCCCGCCGTAGACTCGCGCGCATGACTCAGCTTCGGGTGTTGGTGGCAGCCGCCCTCGCGGGGCTGCTCAGCTCGTGCAGCGGCTGTGCGAAGAAGTCGGGACCCGACGGGGGAAGTGCGGGTCCCAGCGCGGCCTGGCTCGAGGGTCAGGTGCCCCGGGAGACCGCCTCCCCGACCGACGGCGGCACGCTCGTCATCCGGGCGATGCTGGAGCCGGACGGGCTCAACTTCCTCGACGAAGCGTTTCGCGACGGCTGGACCTCGCGAACGATGCGCAACAACGTCTTCGAGGCGCTGATCGAGATCGACCCGGTCGACTACTCGCTCAAGCCCCAGCTCGCCGAGCGCTTCGTGAACAGCGCCGATCGGCTCACCCAGACCTTCCACCTGCGGCGCGGGGTGAAGTTCCACGACGGCTCGGACTTCACCGCCCGTGACGTGATCGCAGTGCTGGATGCGGTGATGGACGCCAGGCGCCCCACCGAGAGCCTGCGCGCCGACTTCGTCGACCTCGCCTCCTGGAAGGCGCTCGACGACTTCACCGTCGAGCTGAAGTGGAAGCGCGTGGCCCCGTTCTCGCTGCGCCAGGTGGCGAAGCTGCCGATCTACCCGGCGAAATCGTTGGAGGGCGACTGGGCTGCCCTCGCCCTCGCCCGCTCGCCCGTCGGTACCGGGCCGTTCCGCTTCGATTCGTGGAAGACCGGCGAGCAGCTGACCCTCAAGCGGTTCGACGGCTGGTGGGGGGGAAAGCCGCACCTGGACCAGGTGACCTTCCGCTTCGTCAAAGACCACACCCTGGCGACGACCCTGTTCGAGAAGGGCACCTTCGACCTGATGACCAGCATCCAGCCCACCGTCTGGCGCGCGCTCGAGGCGGCCGATCCGAAGAACGCGTGGGCCCACCGCGGCTACCACCGGCTGCGCTCGCCCGACAACAGCTACTCGTACATCGCGTGGAACGAGGCGGTGCCGGTCTTTGCCGACGTGCGGGTCCGGCGCGCGCTCGCGATGGCCTACCCCTCCGAGCTGGTCTCCCGGGGGGTCGACCTCGGCCTCGAGCTGCCCACCACCTGCCCCTATTACCTGGGCTCGAACAAGTGCGACCCGTCGGTGAAGGCCCACCCGTACGATCCGCCCGCGGCGCGCGCGCTGCTCGAGCAGGCCGGCTTCAAGGACTCCGACGGCGACGGGGTGCTGGAGCGCGACGGCAAGCCCCTGCGCTTTCGCTTCATCATGCCGGGCACCTCGGTGCGGCTGGGCAAGTTGGTGCCGCTGCTGCAGGAGGCCTACAAGCAGATGGGGGTCGAGCTGGTCCCCGAGATCGTCGAGGGCGCGGTGCTCAACGCGCGGATCGGCAAGCGCGACTTCGAAGCGGTCTCCCGGGTGTGGACGGAGTTCGACGTCGAGCAAGATCAGTACCAGGTGTTCCATTCGTCGCAGATCGATGGCGGCTCCAACTTCGCCGGTTACTCATCCGAGGCAGTGGACGGATTGCTGGAGAAGATCCGGGGCGAGCCAGACCCGGTGGCGCGGCTGACGATGGAGCGCGCGCTGCACCGGCAGCTCTACGCCGACCAGCCCTACCTGTTCATGACTGCCCGGCAGACGCTCGACGCCGCAAAGACGCGGGTTCACGGAATAATTCCCTCGCTCCTCTGGTACGACTTGCGGCGTGTGTGGGTTGACCCCTGACACGCCGCAACGACAGGCGACACCCTCGCCGCCGGTCGCTATGCTTTCCTTGTCACTTTTTCGCCCCGTCTTCATGCGCGCGGTCCCACTCCGCGGCGGGGGAAGAGACGGCCCATCACTTTCTCGGCGAAGGACACATCGACCCATGAGTGAATCAAAGACCCCCTGGACCCAGAAGATCGCCGCGCTCCAGGACAAGAAGGAATACGCAGAGCTCAACTGGGAGGGCAGCTTCGAGGACTACCTCGACCTCGTCCGCAACAACCCCCGGGTGACGCGCACCGCGTACCAGCGGATCTACGACATGGTGCTCAGCCATGGAAAATCCGAGTACATCGACAACAAGAAGCGGCTGATCCGGTACCACTTCTTCAGCGACGAACGCAACGGCGGCCGAGACGCGGTCTTCGGGCTCGACGTGCCGCTGATGAAGCTGGTCAACGTCTTCAAGTCGGCCGCGCTCGGTTACGGCACCGAGAAGCGCGTCATCCTGCTCCACGGCCCGGTCGGCAGCTCGAAGTCGACCATCGCGCGGCTGCTCAAGCGGGGCGCCGAGGAGTACAGCCGGGCCCCCGACGGCGCCTGCTACACGTACTCCTGGGTCCTCGACAAGACGCTGCCCGACGGCAAGGTGATTCAGGAACGGATGCGCTCCCCGATGAACGAGGAGCCGCTCAAGCTCATCCCCCGCGAGTGGCGGGCGAAGATCTTCGCCGAGCTCGCTCCGCCTGACAAAGGGTTCGCCATCCCCGAGCTGGGCGAGATCAACCCCGCCTGCCGGTACGTGTTCCGCGATCTGATGGGCAAGTACAACGGCGACTTCAGCAAGACGATGAGCCACATCCGCGTTCACCGGCTGATCTTCTCGGAGAAGGATCGGATCGGCATCGGCACCTTCCAGCCGAAGGACGAGAAGAACCAGGACTCGACCGAGCTCACCGGAGACATCAACTACCGGAAGATCGCCGAGTACGGCTCGGACTCCGATCCGCGCGCGTTCAACTTCGACGGCGAATTCAACATCGCCAACCGCGGGATCATCGAGTTCGTCGAAATGCTGAAGCTCGACGTCGCCTTCCTCTACGACCTGCTCGGCGCGACCCAGGAGCACAAGATCAAGCCGAAGAAGTTCCCCCAGACCGACATCGACGAAGTGATCCTCGGCCACACCAACGAGCCCGAGTTCAAGAAGCTCGAGAACAACGAGTTCATGGAAGCGCTGCGGGATCGCACGGTGAAGATCGACATCCCGTACATCACCAAGCTCAACGAAGAGCAGAAGATCTACGAGAAGGAATTCAACGAGCGGCGGATCCGCGGCAAGCACATCGCGCCCCACACCCTCGAGATGGCCGCGATGTGGGCGGTGCTGACCCGGCTGGAAGAGCCGAAGAAGCACAACCTGTCGCTGCTGCAGAAGCTCAAGCTCTACAACGGCAAGACGCTGCCCAACTTCACCGAAGACAACATCAAGGAGCTGCGCAAGGAAGCGGCCCGGGAAGGCCTCGAGGGGATCAGCCCCCGTTACATCCAGGACAAGATCAGCAACGCCCTGGTGAGCGACAAGTCCGAGACCAGCATCAACCCCTTCATGGTGCTCAACGAGCTCGAGGGCGGGCTCAAGCAGCACTCGCTGATCCCGAGCGAAGACATCCGCAAGCGGTACCGCGAGCTGCTCAACGTGGTGAAGCAGGAATACGAAGACATCGTGAAGAACGAGGTCCAGCGGGCGATCAGCGCGGACGAAGACGCGATCGGCAAGCTGTGCGGCAACTACATCGACAACGTCAAGGCCTACACCCAGAAGGAGAAGATCAAGAACAAGTACACCGGGCTGTACGAGGAGCCTGACGAGCGGCTGATGCGGTCGATCGAAGAGAAGATCGACATCCCCGACAGCCGCAAAGACGACTTCCGCCGCGAGATCATGAACTACATCGGCGCGCTGGCGATCGAAGGCAAGTCGTTCAACTACCGCACCAACGAGCGGCTGCAGAAAGCGCTCGAGCTCAAGCTGTTCGAGGACCAGAAGGACAGCATCAAGCTGAAGACCCTGGTCAGCTCGGTGGTGGACCGCGAGACGCAGGAAAAAATCGATGTGGTGCGGGGCCGGTTGATCAAGAACTTCGGGTACGACGAAGAGTCGGCCACCGACGTGCTGAACTTCGTCGCGAGCATCTTCGCGCGGGGTGATGCCAAGGACTGAACGTGGCGCTCCGCATCGACCAGGATCACTCGCGCTTCAAACAGATCGTCCGCGGGAAGATCAAAGCCAACCTGCGCAAGTACGTGCAGCAGGGTGAGATGATCGGCAAGAAGGGGAAGGAGACCATCTCCATCCCCGTGCCGTTCATCGACATCCCCCACTTCAAGTACGGGTCGAAGGAGCAGGGCGGCGTCGGCCAGGGCAAGGGCGAGGTCGGCGACCAGCTGGCGCCGGGCGAAGAGCAGCCGGGCGATGGGCAGGGCAAAGCGGGCGAAGGAGAAGGCGAGCACGCGCTCGAGGTCGACATCTCGCTCGACGAGCTGGCGCAGATCCTCGGGGAAGAGCTGCAGCTGCCCAACATTCAGCACAAGGGCACCGAGAAGATCGTCACCACCAAGATCAAGTACACCGGCATTCACACCATCGGGCCGGAGTCGCTGCGCCACTTCCGCCGCACCTACAAGCAGGCGATGAAGCGGCAGATCTCGATGGGCACCTACGATCCCAACAACCCGGTGATCATCCCGGTGCGCGAGGACAAGCGGTACCGCACCTACAAGCTCGAGAACCTGCCCGAGACCAACGCGGTCATCATCTACATGATGGACGTCTCGGGCTCGATGGGTGACGAGCAGAAGGAGATCGTCCGCATCGAGAGCTTCTGGCTCGATACCTGGCTGCGGCACCAATACAAGGGCCTCGAGTCGCGTTACATCATCCACGACGCGGTGGCGCGCGAGGTCGATCGCGACACGTTCTTCCACACGCGTGAATCGGGCGGGACGATGATCTCGAGCGCCTACAAGCTGTGCCGCGACATCATCAAGGCCGACTACCCGGCCTCGAGCTGGAACATCTACCCAATCCACTTCAGCGACGGCGACAACTGGAGCGCCGACGACACCCGGCTGTGCGTCGAGATGTTGAAGAGCGACATCCTGCCGACGGTGAACCAGTTCGCGTACGGCCAGGTCGAGAGCCCGTACGGCTCGGGGCAGTTCATCAAGGACCTGCGCGAGCACGTCGGCGATCAGGCCAACGTGGCCCTGAGCGAGATCGCGGACAAAGACGCGATCTACGGGTCGATCAAAGACTTCCTCGGGAAGGGACGCTAATGCCCAAGGGCCTCACGCCGCGGCTGGCAGATCTGAAGCAGGAGATCGAAGGGTACGCCCGCGACTTCGGGCTCGACTGCTTCGAGACCGTCTTCGAGATCCTCTCCTACGAAGAGCTGAACATGGTCGCCAGCTACGGCGGCTTCCCCACCCGCTACCCGCACTGGCGCTGGGGGATGGAGTACGAGCAGTTGTCGAAGAGCTACGAGTACGGGCTGTCGAAGATCTACGAGCTCGTGATCAACAACGACCCTTGCTACGCCTACCTGCTCGAGGCGAACGCCGAGATCGATCAGAAGCTGGTGATGGCCCACGTCTACGGCCACTGCGACTTCTTCAAGAACAACTTCAGCTTCACCCACACCAACCGGCGGATGATCGACGAGATGGCGAACCACGCCACCCGCGTCCGCCGGTCGATCGACAAGATTGGAATCGAGAAGGTCGAGGACTTCATCGATCGCTGCCTGTCGCTGGAGAACCTGATCGACCAGCACGCGCCCCACATCAAGCGCAACCCCGACCCGAAGCTGGCCGAGGAGCAGTCGAAGGCCAACGATCGGGTCGGCGGCTTCAAGGTCGATCGCGAGTACATGCGCGGGTACGTCAACCCCCAGGCCTTCCTCGATTCCCAGCGGAAGAAGGTCGAGGACGAGAAGGCGAAGGCGAAGAAGTTCCCCGAGCGGCCCCAGCGCGACGTGCTGCTGTTCCTGCTCGACCACGCCCCGCTGGAAGAGTGGGAGTTCGACATCCTCTCGATCGTTCGCGAAGAGGCCTACTACTTCGCCCCCCAGGGCCAGACGAAGATCATGAACGAAGGGTGGGCCAGCTACTGGCACTCGACGATCATGACCACCAAGGCGCTGCGCGACTCGGAGATCATCGACTACGCCGATCACCACTCGGGGGTGATGGGCACCGCTCCCGGCCGGCTCAACCCGTACAAGATCGGCATCGAGCTGTACCGGGACATCGAAGAGCGCTGGAACAAGGGCCGGTACGGCAAAGACTGGGACGAGTGCGACGACCTGCGCGCGCGCCGCAACTGGGACAAGAAGCTGGGCAACGGCCGGCAGAAGATCTTCGAGGTCCGCAAGCACTACAACGACATCACCTTCATCGACGAGTTCCTCACTCCCGAGTTCGCGATCGAACAGAAGATGTTCACCTACGGCTTCAACGAGAAGCACAACGCGTGGGAGATCATGGACAAGGAGTTCCGGAAGGTGAAGGCCAAGCTGCTGCAGAGCCTGACCAACTTCGGCCAGCCGGTGATCGAGGTCGTCGACGCGAACGACGACAACAAGGGCGAGCTGCGGCTGGCCCACAAGCACGAAGGCACCGATCTGAAGGCGGACTACGCCCGGGAGACGCTGCGGAACCTGCAGTCGCTCTGGCGCCGTCCGGTGACGCTGGTCACCAAGTCCGAGAACAAGGGAATCGCCCTTCGTTACGACGGGACGACGCACTCGGAGAAAAAGGTAGAGTTGTAGCGTGGCCCTATCGCGAATCATCGAGCTGTCGATCACCCGGGTGCGGCTGGTGCTGCCCGCGGCCGAGTTCGTGCGCCTGCCGGCGGCGATGGGCGTCACCGTCGTCCGGGAAGGCGACGAGGTGCGGCTGACCACCGAGCAGGCCCGGTGCGCGCTGCTGTTCCACATCGAGGGCGACACCGCGACGCTGACCGAAGCGACGGTGAAGGACGACATCCGGGGCGCGTTCTTTCAGCAGGTGCTGGGGGCGTTGCTGGTCGAGTACCGCGGAGATCTGGACGGCGAGGTCGAGTGGAACCAGCCGAAGGGGCAGAAGAGCCGGGTGTGGGTGGAAGCAGGAGAGACCGACTACCCGCTGCTGGCCTCGCTGAGCGCCGCCCGGGCCGGCCCGTTGCTCGAGTCGGCGCCCGAGGACAAGCCGCCCCGCGATGATCGCCGGGTCGAAGCCCACCTCGAGAGCGCCCGCGCCGCCTGGCAGGAATACCAGCGGCTGAAGTCCGGAAAAGCGACGCGCGGTTAGTCCTAAAGTACGCTGCGACATCTCTGATGCTCATCCCCGCTCTCGTCGCAGTGCTCGCGCTGAACGCCACTGAAGTCACCCTGGTGAAGAACCGGCGGCTCGAGCGGAACCAGACGGTGGCCAAAGCGCTCTACGACGCGGACCTCGACGAGGCGACGGTCGAGGCGGTGCAGGGCGCGCTGAAGGCGCTCCAGTTCGACTTCAAGAAGGCCCGGGCCGGCGATCAGCTGCGGTTCGTCTTTCGCGACGGGCAGCTCGACGTGTTCGACTACCGGCGCTCGGGGCTGAAGGAGTGGCTGGTGCGCCGTGATGGCGATCGCTACGTCGGGCGGCTGCGCGAGGTCGAGCGCGAGCAGCAGATCGCGGTAATCGAGCTCAACGTCGACAGCTCGATCTGGGACGCGGCGATCGCGGCGGGCGAGAAGCCCGAGATTGCCGTCACCCTGAGCGACGTCTTCGCGTGGGACATCGACTTCTACCGCGACGTGCAGAAGGGCGACCGGATGCGGGCGGTGATCGAGAAGGTGGTCAGCAAGGGCCGCACGATCGAGTACGGCAACGTGCTCGCCGCCAGCTACGTCGGCTCCTCGGTCGGCACCAAGCGCACCTTCCGCTACCGGCTGCCCGACGGGGCGGAGTCCTTCTTCACCGAAGACGGCCTCTCGGCCCGCAAGACGTTCCTCAAGAGTCCGCTCAAGTTCGCGCGGGTGACCTCGGGCTTCGGGGGGCGCTTTCACCCCATCCTCAACTACTTCGGCAGCCACAACGGGGTGGACTATGGGACCCCGAACGGCACTCCGGTCTGGGCGGTGGCCGACGGCTCGGTGGTGCGCGCCGGCTGGGACAAGGGCGGCGGCAACATGGTGTGCGTCAAGCACGTGCTGAGCCTCGAGACCTGCTACCTGCACCTGTCGAAGATCGAGGTGAAGGTCGGCCAGAAGATTCCGCAGAAGACGGTGCTGGGCGAGTCGGGCACCACCGGCCTTTCGACCGGCCCCCACCTGCACTTTGCGATGAAGCGGGGCGGCAACTTCGTCAACCCGCTCAACCAGAACTTCCCCCGGGCCGACCCACTGCCCAAGGACCTGCTGGCCGACTACACCACCCGCATTTCCTCGGTGAAGTCGCTGCTCGACGCAGTCCCGGTGGCAGGCCGGCTGACCTCGGAAACCACTCCGTAAGCCCCGGGCGCGCGGGTATGGTCCGCGCGCCATGAG
>JAGSPQ010000645.1 GCA_018262385.1 Myxococcaceae bacterium
GGCCGCTGATCGGCTACATGCCGGATCGCTACGGCACCTACGACGACATGACGGTGCTCGAGTTTCTCGACTTCTTCGCCCGCGCCTACCGGCTCAAGGGCCTCGAACGGGAGAACCGGGTCGCCTCGGTGATGGACTTCACCGGCCTGTTCCCGCTCAAGGACAAGCTCACCAGCGAGCTGTCGAAGGGGATGAAGCAGCGGGTGGCGCTCGGCCGCACCCTGCTGCACGACCCGAAGCTGCTGATTCTCGACGAGCCCGCCGACGGCCTCGATCCGCGCGCCCGCATCGAGCTGCGCGAGCTGCTCAAGGCGCTCGCCGCCCAGGGGAAGGCGGTGCTGATCTCCAGCCACATCCTCACCGAGCTGTCGGAAATCTGCGACAGCTGCGCGATCATCGAGCAGGGCCGGCTGCTCGCCACCGGGCCGGTGCACGAGATCCTCTCCCGCACCACCGGCAGCGCGGTCTCGAGCGAGCTGGTGATGCGGGTGTGGAAGGGCGCCGAAGGAGTCGACGCCGCGCTCGCCCGCGCCGAGCGGTTGCTGCTCGAGCAGCCGCTGGTCGCCGAGGTCCGGGTCGAGGGGCAGTCGGTGCGGGTGCGGATCGCGCTGCCGGCCGGCACCCCGCCGCCTCCGGGCTGGGTCGAGGAGACCAGCGCCCGGCTGTTGCGCGCGCTGATTACGGCCGAGATCCCCGTCTCCAGCTTCCAGGCCCGCGAGCTGGATCTGGAAGACGCGTTCATGAACGTGACCCAGGGGAAGGTCCAGTGACCGCCCTCGCGGCCCCCGATGCGTTCGATCGCGCCGGCCAGCGGCTGGCCGATCGGATCAACCCGATCGTGGTGAAGGAGATTCGCCAGGGGCTGCGCACCCGGGCGTTCTGGATCTTCTTCGGGCTGATGCTGTTCGCCTGCCTGGTGATCTCGCTGATCGCCTTCGCCACCGCCGACGGGGTGGGCAACGACGGCCGCGGCTACTTCTTCGCCTATTACATGTGCCTGGGGCTGGTGCAGTTCTTCGTCATTCCGTACTCGGCCTACCGGTCGATGAGCCGCGAGCGGGAGGAGGAGACCTGGGTGCTGCTGACGCTGACCGGCATCGGGCCGCACCGGATCCTGCGGGGGAAGATGGGCAGCTTCATGCTCCAGGGGCTGATCTACGCCTCGGCCGCCGCGCCGTTCCTGCTCTTCAGCTACTACCTCAACGGCATCGACCTGCCGACGATCCTCCTCACCGTGGTCGCCGGCGCGACCTACCAGCTGTTCCTCACCTCGGTGGCGGTGAGCACCGCGACGCTGGCCGAGACGAAGATCGTCCGCGGGCTGCTGCACTTCCTCATCCTCGGCTTCCTCGGCTGGGGGCTGCTCTCGGGCCTGAGCAGCACCTTCGGGATGATGGAGGCGATGCGCAACATCTGGTCCGACGACGCCGCGCTGGTCGCCGCGTGCGGGGGAATCTTCGGGATGCTCACCTGGGGGGTGCTGCTCTACGAGGCCGCCGCGGCGCGGATGGCGCTGGCCACCGAGAGCTACGCCCGGGGGCCGCGGCTGGCCTTCCTCGTCCAGGTGCTCGGCGCGCTCGGCTTCTTCGTCTGGGGGGCGCTCGCCTCGGGTGAGAAAGCGCTCTACGCGGTGGGCGCGGTCACCCTCTGCACCCACGTCTTCGCGGTCGGGCTGTTCGTCGCCTCCGATCGCGACGGGATGGCGCGCAGCCTCTGGCTCAAGGGCTTACGGGCCTCGCTGCTCAAGCCCGGAGCGCTGCGCGGCTTTCGCCTGGTCCTGCTCCTGCTCGGGGTGATCACCGTCGTCTTCGGAGGCCTGGCGACCGGGCTTGGCGGCCGAGTCGCGAGCTCCGACGAGAAGCAGATCGCCGTGATTCTCGCCGCGCCTGCATACGCCGCGCTCTACCTCTCGCTGCCGATCGTGCTGTCGCGGATGGTGCGGCATGGCGCGGGGCAGACCTCGCTGCTGGTGCGGATCCTCTTCCTCGGGCTCTTCGTCCTCGGGGCGGGGATGCCTCCGCTGGTCGCCGCGCTGGTGGGGCTCGAGCCCGACGACGTCGCGTTCAACTTCTTCAACCCGGTGGTGGGCTTGATCAACCTCGGCAGCGCGAAGAGCGAGGGCCTGACGCAGTTGCTGCTGGTCTACGCGGTGGCGTTCGGCGCGGTGGTGCTCGCCGACGCGGTGCTGAAGTCCCGGGACAACCGTCCTCCGAAGGCCGCAGCCGCGTGAACGAGCGCTTCCTCGAGGCGGTCGGGCCGATCGTGGTCAAGGAGGTCCGCCAGGGCCTGCGCGCGCGGGTGTTCGCGATCAGCTTTGGCCTGCTGCTGCTCGCCTGCCTCGTCACCTCGCTCGTCGCCGCCGCCGAGGTGCGCGAGTGGGACGTGCAGGCGCTCGGGCCCCAGTACCTCTCGCTGTTCCTCGGCGGGCTGTCGCTGGTCTGCTTCTTCGTCATCCCCTACACCGCCTACCGTTCGATGGCCCGCGAGCGGGAGGACGAGACGTGGGTGCTGCTCGCGCTCACCGGGCTGTCGTCGCGGCGGATCGTCCGCGGCAAGGTCGCCTCGGCGCTGACCCAGGCGGGGCTGTATGCGTCGGCCGGCGCGCCGTTCGTGCTGTTCAGCTACTTCCTCAACGGCGTCGATCTGCCCACCCTGCTGATCGAGATCGGCTTCGCCGGGTGCTGGGCGGTGTTCGTCACCTCGGTCGCGGTCGCGCTCGGCACCGAGGGCCACACCCGGATGGGACGGGCGGCCACCCACTTCCTCGTCCTCGGCCTGCTCGCCGCCGCCACCCTCGGAGGGATCGTCTTCGGCGCCAACCTCGCGCGCGAGGGCGCCCAGTGGCTCAACGAGGAGTCGTTCGTGATCTTCGCCTGCGCCTTCCCGGTGGTGCTGCTGACCACCGCCGCGCTGGTGCTCGAGGGAGCCGCCGCCGGGCTCGCGCTCGCCAGCGACGCGACGGTGAAGGGGGCGCGGCTGGTCTTTGTCGCCCAGCTGCTGCTGGCGCTGATGGGGACCTACCTCGGGGCGTCGCTCGCGACTCCTGCGCACCGCGATCTTCCGGTGGTGGCCAGCATCTTGAGCGCGATCTTCGTCGCCGCCTTCGGGTTCTTCTCCGTCTCCGAGCGCGACGGCTTTCCCCGCAGCCAGCCGGCCCGCACCTGGCTCACCGCCGGCGCGCTGCGGGGCTGGAAGCTGACGATGCTCGTGCTGGTGGCGGGCGCCTTCGCCTGGGCGGGGCTGCACCAGCTGCTTCCCCCAGGGGGCCGCAACTTCGATCGGACGCTGTACGCGATCTTCGCCGCCCCGCTCTACGTCGGCCTCTACCTGTCGCTGGCGGTGGTGATCGGCCGGCTGACGCCGATGAGGCGGCTGGGCGAGCCGGTCGCGACCCGGCTGTCCTTCCTGGTGCTGGTGCTCGCCGCGGCGGTCCTCTTCCCGGTGGCCGCGGTGCTCGCCGGTGAGCGGGCGAACGATCGCGGGTGGAACCTGCTCAATCCGATCTTCGGAATGGTGAACTACGCCGATCGGCTGAACCTCAGCCAGGCGAAGGCGGGGATCGCGATGCTGGCGGGCGGCTGGGCGGTCAGCGCGATCCTCGCGTGGGTCGTGCTGAAGCGAAGGGACGGCGCGCGGATCTCATGA
>JAGSPQ010000646.1 GCA_018262385.1 Myxococcaceae bacterium
GCGGGCCAGCTGGAGCAGCTTCCAGTAGCCGTCGAGTTGCGCCCAGACCGGGTTGAAGCTGCGCAGCGGGTGGGTGAGGCCGTAGACGCACTGCTCTTCTTCCGGCTGGTAGGTGCCGAAGAGGTGGTCCCACACCATGAAAGTCCCGCCGTGATTCCGGTCGAGGTACTTCGGGTTGATCGCGTGGTGGACCCGGTGCAGCGACGGGGTGTTGATGATCTTCTCCAGCGGCCCCAGCTTTCCGATCAGCTCGGTGTGGATCCAGAACTGGTAGAGGTTGTTGAGCGCGGCGATCACCCCCAGCTGCAGCGGAGGAACCCCGAGCAGCGCCAGCACCGCGAGGAAGGGGAAGAACAGCAGGCTGGTGAAGACCGACTGCCGCAGCGCGACGGCGAGGTTGTAGTCCTCGCTCTGGTGATGAACGCCGTGCGCGGCCCAGAGGAAGTTCACCTCGTGCGAGAGCCGGTGCCACCAGTAATAGACGAAGTCGACGCCGACGAAGCCCACGACCCACGCCGCCCAGTCCGGCAGGGTGAGCAGCCGGTGGGCCCACGCCGCGTTCAGCCCGGCGACCAGCGCGACGATGCTGAACAGCCCCGCCAGCTGCTGGGCGATGCCGCACCCCATGTCGGCCAGCGCGTCTCCCAGCCGGTAGACCGGCAGCTGCCGGGCGCGGGCCACCCGCCACTCGATGAAGATTCCGAGGAAGAAGAACGGAATCGCCAGGGCGATCAGGTTCGGCATCAGACGGTCTAAGGCTCGGCGGGCGACAGCCTGGTCTGCGGCTGACGGGTGGAGCGGACGACGAAGTCGGCGCCGTTGTTGTTGCTGTCGCGGTTGTTGCCGGCGGCCACGTCGGCCCCGGTGGCCATCGAGGCCGCGGTCGACGAGGCGTTCGCCTTCCGCTCGATCGACTGGCCGGTGGTGAAGCTGGCGCCAATCACCGGCGAGGTCTCGGGGCCGGTCGCGCCAGTGCCGTAGCCCACCGTATCGGCGACCAGCAGATCGGTTCCGCCGTCGGGGTTGCTCGAGGCGGTGGTGACGCCGGGCAGGCCGAGCCGGACGTGGCCGTCGGTGCCCGAGAGGTTCATCGTGGTGTCGACGCCCGCGCCGGTCTTCACCACGTGGTCCGGGGTGCCGAGATAGCCGCCAGCGGTGCCGGAGCCGAGCAGGAAGAAGCCTCTGGGGCCGATCATCGTCCCAGCCGGGAGGGTGTCGATCGCCTGGTAGTTGGCGCCGGCCGCCGAGCGGTACTGCACCTTCCACCCGCCCAGGCTCACCGCCGCCGGCCCGCCGTTGTAGAGCTCGACGAACTCGTCGCCCGCCCCGTTGGCCCCCGCCGCCGCCAGCTCGGAGATGACGATGTCGCAGGCGTCTCCCCGCCCGTCGCCGTCGAAGTCGGCCTGGCTGGCGTTGCTCAGGCTCTGGCAGTTGTCGCAGGCGTTCCCTTTCCCGTCGGTGTCGACGTCGGCCTGGCTGGCGTTGCTGCTGCCCGGGCAGTTGTCGCAGACGTCGCCCCGCGCATCGCCATCGCCGTCGGCCTGGTTGGCGTTGGGCGTCGCCGCGCAGTTGTCGCAGGCATCGCCCTTTGCGTCGGCGTCGCTGTCGAGCTGAGTGGCGTTCGAGGCCGCCGGGCAGTTGTCGCAGGCGTCGCCCTTCCCATCGCCGTCGCCGTCGGCCTGGGTGGAGTTGGCGGTCAGCGGGCAGTTGTCGGTCGCGTCCGGGACGCTGTCGTTGTCGTCGTCCGGGTCGCACGCGTCGCCCAGCCCGTCGGAGTCGGCGTTGGCCTGGGTGGGGTTGGCGAGCGCGGGGCAGTTGTCGCAGCCATCGCCGCGGCCGTCGCTGTCGCCGTCGGCTTGAGTCGGGTTGGCGAACATCGGGCAGTTGTCGCAGGCGTCGCCTTTGCCATCGACGTCGAGGTCCGCCTGGTTGGGGTTGCTCACCATCGGACAGTTGTCGCAGGGGCCGGCCACCGAGTCGGTGTCGACGTCGTCGGTCGCCGCCTGGCACACCCCGCCGTCGCCCGCTGCGCTGCAGCTGAGCACTCCGCAGCCGGGGCCACTCAAGGTGCACCTGGTCCCGATCCCGGGGACGTCGGCTGCGCCGCAGACGTTGCAGTTGTTGCGGTTGTTGCCGCCACAGACGGTGGAGGTGCCCGCGGCGGTGCACTTGAGCATCCCCGCGCAGCCGCCGGTGTTGCAGGGATCGCCGAGGCCCGGCACGTCGGTGAGGCCGCAGACGCCGCAGTTGTTCTTCTTCACTCCCGGGCAGGCGAGCTCGGTGCCGGCGTCGGTCGCGCAAACCGTCGTGCCCGGGCAGCCGTTGTCCCCGACGCAGGCCTGGCCGAGACCGACCACGTTGGGGCGGTTGCACTGCTGGCAGTTGTTGGGCGTGCCGCCGGGGCAGGTGACCGCCTCTTTTCCCTGGCAGATGTAGATGCCGCAGGTGGGGCACATCTCGCCCGGGTTGTGCTCGAGCACGAGGCAGCCGCCGCAGGCGTTGGTCGCGCCTTCGTCCACCGCGCCGTCGCAGTTGTTGTCGCGGTCGTCACACAGCTCGGGCATCGGCACCACCGAGCCCTGGCAGTCGCCGCGCTTGCCCTGCGCGCTGCAGATGAAGCTGCCGGCGCGGCACTCGCCGATGCCGAGGGTGCCGTTGGGGCCGGGGTAGCAGGTGTAGGTGCGGCCCGACTCGCACTCGCCTGCATTGGGAGAGCAGCCGGCGATGGCCGCGGCGAGCGCAAGCAGCAGACAACCCGCAGCGGGCCGGAGAGACGGCGACATCGTCCTTGCCACGTTGGCGCAGCGCCGGGGCGGTCGCAAGCGCCGGCTACCTGCCCTTGCTGGCGCGAAACTCTCTGAGCCCCTTGCCCGCCTGCGCCTGGACCTTCTGCTTCAGAAAGCCGCTCCAGCCGAGCAGCAACCCTGGGGGGCCGAGCGCCATCCGGCTCCAGCGCCAGAAGTCGAACGCGTCGACGTGCTTGATCACCTTGCCGTCGCGGAAGGTGAAGGTGGCGTCGATCACGTTGTGCACTTTGCGGCCACCCTGGAACAGGTAGTCGGCCTCCCAGTGGGCGCGGCCGGTGTGATCATCGGCCTGCACGTCGCGGAAGGTGAGCGAGAACTCTTTCGCGCGCCCGCACAGCATCGTCCACATGTCGCCGATCTCGTCGCCGCGCAGGTTGGGAAACGCGGGGTCCGAGAACTCGGCGTCGGGGGCGTAGACCTTCACCATCGGGGCCGGATCCTGGCGGTTGAAGCCCTGGTAGAAGTCGGTGATCAGCTGGGCGTTGGGGTGCATGAAGGATCCGATCCGTAGCTCAGCTCGGCGCCCGGCGCTCCAACTCCTTCAGGTGCCACTCGAGCTCCGCCTCTTCGCGGCCGACGTCGAAGCCCGCCGCCCGCGCCCCGTCGATGATCGCCAGGCAGCACATCAGCACCCGCACCGTCGCCCCGCTCGGAGCGACGTCCGGCGGGCCGTACAGCTCGTGCTTCAGCTGCTGGAGCAGGGGCTGAAAGTCGCTCCAGCAGAGGGCGGCGGGCAGCTCCTCGAGCACGCCGGTGTGGGTGAACACCGGCGCAAACGCAATTCCCCCCGAGGTGAGCGCGAGCGCCCGGCCGTCCTCCAGCAGCAGCCCGAGGGAC
>JAGSPQ010000647.1 GCA_018262385.1 Myxococcaceae bacterium
CTGCTCGGGCAGCTCGCCGCGGGTGAGCTGGATGTTCGCCACCGCGCTTCGCAGCAGCTGCGCGGCGTCGCCCTCGAGGCCGGCGGCGAGCAGCGCGCCCGAGCGGGCGAGGATCAGATCATCGGTCGCGCCGGCGGTGCCCGAGAGGTCGAACACCACCCGCGCCGACACCGAGGCCAGCGGATGCTTCGGCGCCCGTTCCCCCAGGTCGAGCGCCGCCAGCAGCGCCCGCTCGGGGTGGGCCACCCGCATCGCCAGCACCTGCTGCCCGTAGAGCCCCCACGGCTCGCGCGGATCCGCCGCCACCGCGCTGTCGAGCAGCTTCTGCGCCTTCGAGGCGTCCGACTCGACCAGCAGCGCGTGGAACCCCGCCAGCGCGAGGGTGCGCGCCGAGGCGTCGGGCAGCAGCGCGTCCTTCGACGCCGTCTCGAGGACTTCGGTGGGCGAGCGGACGTGGGGAATGCACCCAGTGACGACCAGCAGCAGCGCGGCGAGCAGACGGAGCTTCACCCGCCCGCGTATAGCAGCGGGGTCCCGCTTCGGCGTGGCTGAATCAGGGGGCGGCTACCGTTGCTGGAGCGCGCGCTCGAGCCGCTGCCGCTCGGCCTGCACGTTGTCGAGCAGCCGGCGGACCTCGTCCCGCTGCTCGAGCGTCAGCTGCAGCTCGCGCGAGAGCTCTTCGTATTTGCGCTCGACGTAGAAGCGCTCCTGGGCGCTGACGTCGACCTGGGCCTGCAGCGGGGCCAGCTGGCTCTCGAGCTGTGCGCGCTGCAGGTTCCACTGCGCTTCGGCGGCGTGCAGCGCGGCCTCGCGCTCGGTCAGTTCCTGGGCGTGCTGCTCGGCGGCCGCCATCGTCGCCGATTCGAGCTCGCCGACCCGGGTCTTCGCCTCTTGCAGCTGGGCCTCGAGCTCGCGGGCCTTCTGCTTCTCGCTGAGGAACTTCTGCGCCATCGACTGGTGCTTCTCTTTCTCGGTCTGCAGCGCGGCCGCCGCGTCGACCACCTGCTGCTGATCTCGCGCGGACTCCATCGCGTGCTTGGTCTCGAGCTCGGTCAGCTTCGCGTCTTCGATCTCGCGGTCGGTCTTGCGCGCTGCCTCGATCGCGTCGATCCGCGCCAGGGCGGTGTCCCGCTCGGCCAGCGCGGTCGCCAGCGCCTCGGTGTGCTCCGCCACCCGCTGGTGCTCGCTGCCCAGCTGCAGTTGGCTCTGCTCCAGCCCGTCGCGGGCCTGCTGGGCTTCCTCGCGCAGCTCGGCCAGCTGCTGCTCGAACTGCTGCTCGCGGCTCTCCCGCGCCTGCTCGAGCTCGGCGAGCCGCTGCGCGATCGCCTCCTCGCTGCCTTTGCTCGCCTGCTCGAGCTCGGCGCGGGTCTGCAGGTGGGCGTTCTGCTCTTCCTCCAGCGCCTGGCGGGTCTGGCTGTGGGAATTGCTCTCCCGCTCGAGCGCCGACTTCATCTCGCGCTGGGCGGCGACCTCGTTGACCAGGTTCTCGCGCGACTGCTGGAGCTCGCCCCGGGTCTGATCGAGGGTGACCTGCGCCTGCTGGTAGAGCGCCTGCAGCTCGTCGAGCTGCTGCCGCATCTTCGGATGCTGCCCGCCGACGGTCCGCTCCTGCAGCGCGGTGGCCTCGGCCTCTTCGCGCAGCTTGCGCTCGGCGTTCAGCTCCTTCTGGGTCCGGGCCACCTCGTCACGGGTCGACTTGAGCTCGTCGGCCGCTCGCTTGAGCAACTCCAGCAACTGCTCGCTCGAAGGCCCCGCCGCTTTCGCCATACCAGTACCGCTTCTACTTCTTCTTCGCCGGCCCCGGCTGCTTCTTCGTCACCGGCGGCGGGGGCCGGGTGGGCGCAGGCGGCTTCTTCGGCGGTGGGACGGGGCTCCGGGCGACCGCCCGCTCGGGAATCGGAGGCGTCTGCTCGACCAGCACCTGCATCGGCACCACCACCTGCGGCAGCTTGAGCCCCTCGACCCGAAGCTTGCGGAACGCGCAGCGGCCCTCGAGGCAGCCCACCGCCGCCCGGGGCGCCTCGCCGAACAGCGTCTTCCATTCCTTGCCCAGCACCAGCCGCTCTCCCAGCACGCGCTGGTCTCTTCCCCGGCCCACCAGCGCCGCCAGCTCGCCGGTGCCGGGGTCGATGCGCAGCTCGAGGTGGGTGGCGGAGGCCCCGGCCGGCAGCGGCGCCGACATCGCGCCCCGCTTGCTCCCGCCCAGCGCCCACTCCAGCGACGGCTCGGCCCCGGAGCCCGAGACCACCAGCGCCACGTAGCGGCCGGCCTCCCCGACCAGCAGCAGCGCGCTGCGGGCGTCGGCCCGCGGCCCAAAGAACATCTTTCGCACCGGCTCGAGCGCACCGCGCCTGCTCGGCTGGATCTCGACGTCGGCGGAGAACGCCAGCCCGTCGGCCGAGACGTCGGCGTCGAGCACGGTGCGGCCGCCGGGCAGCCCGTCGTCGTCCTCGAGATAGAGGATCGACCCGTTGTCGAGCGTCGACTTCCGGCCGAGCGCGACCACCGAGATGGTGTCGGGGCCCTCGCCCAGGGTCAGGTGCGGGCCGGCGCGATCCAGCCGGCCGGGGCTGGTGAGCGGAAACTTGGCCCCCGAGTCGGTGGTCAGCTCGATGCCGGCCGGCACCCGGTTGGCGGTGGTGGTGTCCCGCAGCATCGCCGCGCCCAGCACCGCCAGCGCGGTCAGCACCACCGCCACCTCGACCCCCTTCATCAGGCGGCGCCCGAGCTGGCGAAGTTTGCGCAGCGCCCGCTGCCCGGCCGAGGTCTGCGCGGTGCCGATCAGCGAGGTCACCGGCACCAGCGGCTCGAGCGCCATCAGCAGCTCGGTCACCGACTGAAAGCGATCGGCCGGCAGCGGGCGCAGACACCTGGCGACGATCGCGTCGAACCGCTTGTCGAGCGACGGCTTCATCACGCTCGGCGGGTCGAAGGTCCCCTTCGGAGTGTCCCCCACCATCAGCTCGTAGAGCAGGATGCCGAGCGAGTAGATGTCGGCGCGGTGATCCGCCGTGCGCGCGTCGACCTGCTGCTCGGGGGCCATGTACGCGGCGGTGCCCATCGCGACGTGGGTCTGGGTCAGGTTGCGCAGCCCTTCCTTGTCCGCCCGCTCGTCCAGGCCCGCCAGGCCGAAGTCGGTCACCTTGGCGATGCCGCCCGCCTGCTCGTCGAAGAGGATGTTCTCGGGCTTGAGGTCGCGGTGGATGACGCCCCGGTTGTGCGCGTAGTCGATCGCCCGGCACACCTGCTCGAACATCTTCAGCGCCTGCCCCGGCATGAACAGCGGGTTGCGCATCTGCTCGCGCAGCGACGGCCCGTCGACGAACTCCATCACCAGGAAGTACGAGGTGTCGGTCTTCCCCTTGTCGACGATTGACACGATGTTCGGGTGGCGCAGCGCCGCGAGGGCCGCTCCTTCCTTCTCGAACCGGGCGACGAACGAGGCGTCCTTGGCCAGCTCGGCGTTGAGCAGCTTGACCGCCACCTGCCGGCCCAGGGAAAGCTGCACCCCTTCGTGCACCTCGCCCATCCCACCGCGGCCGACCACCCGCTCGAGCCGATAGCCGGGGATCAGGTCCGGAGGACGGGATCGGCTGACCGAGGTGGATTCGAGGGGCGGCATGAGCGAAGAAAAAAAATCTG
>JAGSPQ010000648.1 GCA_018262385.1 Myxococcaceae bacterium
CACCCATCCGAAGTGGTTCCCGGCCCAGACCCCGTGGCACGAGCCGTCTGCTTTGAGCGCGTGGGGCCGGTACGCGAAGAAGTTCGCCGAGCTGGTCGAGGGGCTGAACGTCGCGGTGGTGACCTTCAACGAGCCGATGGTGTTCCTGCTCGGCGGCTACCTCGCGGCGCAGATGCCGCCGGGGATCGCCGACGCCCGCAAGGCGTGGGCGGCGCTGAGCAACCTGGCGCGGGCGCACGTGATCGCCCGGCAGGCGCTGCTCGATCGCTCGCCGAAGGTGACGGTGGGGATCTCCCAGCACCTGATGGACTTCGTGCCGGCGCGGCGCTGGCACCCGATCGACCAGGCGCTCACCCGGCTGGCCGACTCGAACTTCAACCACGCGCTGCTCGAGGCGCTCACCACCGGCGAGCTGAAGATCCAGATGCCGGGGGTGGCGGCCGGCCGGATCAAGATCGACGGCGCCCGCGACTCGATGGAGTACCTGGGGATCAACTACTACACCCGTTCCCACCTGAAGTTCGTGCCGGGCAAGCCGTTCGTGCAGTTCGAGTTTCGCGACGTGCACCACCGCGGGCTGACCGACATCGGCTGGGAGTACTACCCCGAGGGCTTTGGCCGGCTGCTGCGGACGCTCAAGCGCTACGACAAGCCGGTGTGGGTCACCGAGAACGGCATCGACGATCGCACCGGGCTGCGGCGGACGAAGTTCCTCCATGATCACCTGAACCAGGTGCTCGACGCGCGCGCCGACGGGGTCGACGTGCAGTCGTATCTGCACTGGAGCCTGCTCGACAACTTCGAGTGGCTCGAGGCGTGGGGCCCGCGCTTCGGGCTGTACCGGGTGGATTTCGAGACACTGGAGCGCACGGCGACCCCGGCGTGTGATTACTTCCGCTCCGTCGTCACCACCCGGACGGTTCCCGCCCTATGACTCCGCTGCTCGCCACCGTCCTGATCGATCCGCAGAGCACGCTGATGTTCGGCTGCGCGCTGGCCGTGCTGTCGGGGAAGCTGATTCGGGCCAACCCCTCGGGCGCGCTGAAGAAGATCGCGCTGATCTCCGCCGTCTGGAGCGCCTGGTACGGGGTCTGCGTCGCCTGGTACTTCTTCGCGCGCCCCGACTGGATGTTCGCCTACGTGATCGACACCCAGCAGGTCCCGCTGGTGCCGGCGTTCGTCGTCTTCTGCGCGGTGATGGTCGCCTACGGAGTCCTCGGCGCGCTGGCGACCGGGGTCCTGATGCAGGCGGGGCGGACCCGGCTGGCGATCGGGATGGTGGTAGGCGCGGTGCTGAGCTGGGCGTTCGTGTTCGCGATCACCCTCGACCGCTACACCCACGTCGGCACCTACGCCCAGTACCTGAAGGGCGAGGCGCCGGCGCTCGAGCTGGACGCCTCGATGAAGCTGGCGATGAACGTCTCGACGGTCGGGATCGTGGTCAGCGTCCTGGTCTCGATTTACGTCCAGTTTTTTCGCAAGCCCCGCACCGCGTGACCGCGCTTCCGGACAAGAAGCTCGAGAAGAAGCCGCTGCTCGAGCGGGTGGGCGTCCGCTACTTCGAGCAGCGCAGCGCGGGGAAGGGCCGGCCCCCTGCCGCCGCGCAGGTCGACGCGGTGCACCTGCTCAACCCGGAAGAACGGGCGGCGGTGAAGCGGGTCGAGCGGGGGGCGATCTTCCGCTCGTTCCTGGCGGGAGCGATCTCGGCGGCGATCGCCGCGGTGGCCGAGGTGTGGGCGACGCCGCTGGCGCCAGAGGGCACCGCGCTGCTGAGCAGCGAGAGCCTGAAGTTCTGGGCGATCGTCGGCGGCGCGACCGCGATCGCGGCGGTGCTCGAGATCCTCTACCTCTACTGGGACATCCTCCGCTCGGTGCACGAGCTGTCGCAGGTGACCGGGCTGCAGCTGTTCGGAGCGAGCCAGAAGGACTCCGACCGCGCGATCGCCGAGGCGCTGGCCCGGGCGGCGCTCGAGCTGCCCAACCCGATCACCCTCCACCCCCGAATCAACCCGCGGCGGGAAGCCTCGAAGTGGCGGCTGCTCGCCGCGTCGGTGATCTACAAGCTGAAGGTCGGGGTCTCGAACTTCCTGATCAAGATGCTGGTGCGCCGGATCCTCGGGCGGGTGTTCGTGCGCTCGCTGGTCAACAGCGTGATCCCCTTCGCCGCGGTGCCGATCACCGCCGCCTGGAACGGGGTGGTCACCTGGCTGGTGATGCGCGAGGCCCGGCTGCGGGCGATGGGCCCGAGCGCGGCCCAGGAGCTGGTGAGCGTGGTGTTCGCCGACGCGCCGGTGCTGTCGGAGGCCGGGCGGCTGGCGGCGGTGCGGGCGGTGGCGGCGGCGATCGTCCGCACCCAGGACCTGCACCCGAACCTGGTCGCGCTGCTGGCCGAGGTGCAGCACAAGGCGGGAGACACCGGAAACGCCGAGCTCGACGACCCGGGCGAGTTCCTCCGATCGCTCAGGGTCCTGCCGGCGGGAGAACAGCGGCTGGCCCTGCAGACCCTGGTCGTCGCCTGCATCGTCGACGGGCGGGTGAGCCGGCGAGAGAAGAAGCTGCTGACCGAGGCGTTCGCGGCGGTGGGCCGCCCGGTGGACTTCGGGCCGGTGCACCGGCTGCGGCGCGAGTTCGTCGCCGGCAACGGGGTGGCCGACGACGCGGTGCGGGCGCTCTAGAGGTTGTCCCAGGTGTAGCCCTCGGCATCGAGGGCGTGGTCGGCGAGCGACTTGACCAGCTCGTCGTCGTTGTCGTCGATGCGCGCGAAGTTTGCCCGCACCCGGCGGCGGACCTGGCCGGAGAGGACCTCGAGGATCTCGAGCTCCTTGGTGACCGAGGTCGCGCCGCGCTCCTGGAGCTCGGTCGAGACGCGCGAGAGGGTGCAGGCGAAGACGAAGAGGTCGATCATCCCGTCGGCGAGGCGGCGGGTGGCGAACTGCTTGCCGATGATGTTCTTGCCGTGCTTGCGCAAGACCCGGTCGACCGCCGCGGCCAGATCGCGGGTCAGCTCTTCGAACATCGTCTGCTTCTCCTTGATCGCCGGGTGGAGCATCGAGAACCCGGTCTTCTCCCGGCGCAGCCCGGTGGCGAGCGAGGCGCGCCGGCGGGCGTACTCGCTCAAGACGCCAAAGCCCTTGATCGGGTTGTCGAAGATGCCGCGCAGCGAGCTGGAGAGCTCCTTGAGCGACGAGCCCACTTCGTTCATCGCGGTGAGCGCGATGAACAGGCGCAGGATCTCGTTGGTGCCCTCGAAGATCCGGTTGATCCGCGCGTCGCGCATCCGGCGCTCGTAGCTGAAGTCGCACATGTACCCGTTGCCTCCGGCGATCTGCAGCGCCTCGTCGCTCGAGCGCCAGAGCGCCTCGGAGCCGAACACCTTCGCGATCGCCGCCTCGACCGCGTAGTCCTGCACCCCCGAGTCGACCAGGTGGTTGACCATGTTGACCGCTGACTCGGTCGCGTAGCACTCGACCACCATGTGACCGAGCTTCTGCTTGATCAGCCCGAACTCGGCGATCGGCTTGCCGAACTGAACCCGGTCTTTGGCCTGCCGGGTCGACAGCTGGATCAGCTTCTTCATCCCGCCGACGGTGCCGCCGCCCAGGCCCGAGCGGCCGGAGTTGAGGATCTTCATCGCCACCACG
>JAGSPQ010000055.1 GCA_018262385.1 Myxococcaceae bacterium
TCCTGCTGGGTGATCAGGAAGTCGAACAGCTCGTACGGATCCGCGCCGTTGTCATGGCGGTAGACGCTGAGGTTGCCGAGGTCCGCCCAGCGGTCGGTGGCGAACCCGTAGGGCACCCGGATCCGCTGGAGCGGATCGATGCCGTGGGTCCCGCGCCCGCTGCCCGGCTCGGCCAGGTCGGCCCACGAGACGTAGTCCACCGGCTGCTGGCGGCAGCGGCTGTACTTGCCGCCGACCTCGACGATCAGCCCGTCGAACAACGGGTGCCAGGCGCCGTTGGCCTCCTCGTCCCAGACCGCCGGCTTGAAGTTGGCGACCTCGACGTCCTCGCAGCTCTGGATCAGCTCGAACTCCTTCTGCAGCTCGGAGTAGTGGAGGTCGCGGGTGTCCTTCGGGTTGGCGAGGGTCGGAGCGCCGATCGAGAACCGGATCCCGAGGATGCCGCCGAAGTTGTCGAGCTTGTCGATCACGCCCACCCCGCGCGGCGAGCCGGCCCGGTAGGAAGGCGCGTCGAGCACCGCCACCACGTCGCCGTAGAACATCCGCGCCGCCGCGAAGTCGTACGCGCCCAGGCCGATCAGATCCTGGGTGGCCTCGCCGGCGTAGTCCATCGTCGAGGACTGCATGAACATCGCCAGCAGGTTCTTCTTCTCGTTCGGGTTGACCGGGTCGAAGTAGCGGGGGCCGACGCAGGCGCCGGTGCCATCGAGCCCGGTGCACCTGGTGGTGTTCTTCCCGTTCTCGGTGCGCAGCTGCCAGTACTGCGGGCGGTAGTTGAACGCGTCGGACGAGCTGACGAAGTTGTGCCGCAGCGCGATCGAGTGCCCCATCTCGTGGGTCACCACCGCGTAGTGGGCGCGGTGGGCGAGGTACTTGCGCATCGTCGCGGCGCGGGCGAGCTGCACGTCCTTGCTCTGGTTGCGGTCGAACTTGCCGAACTTCTGCTCGAGCAGGTTGGCGAGATCCGCGATCGCGAGCGGGGCCGGAGCCTCGTTCATCACGCAGGCGCCGCGCTCGGACAGGGCGAGCTCCTTGGCCTGGCGGATCTCGCGCTGCAGCGCCGGGTTCGCGCCCCGCAGCGGAGACGCCAGCTCGGCGACCATGTTGCTGCTCAGCTTGCCGGCGCCGCCCGCGTACGACTGCATCATCTTGGTGGTGAGCGCCGCCTCGGTGGGGGTGTTGAGGGCGTGCCGGCGGCGGGCCTCGTAGACCGGCTTGGTGCTCGAGGGCGCGCGGGCGTCGAGGCGGATGCTCGCGCTGTCGCGGGCGAGCTGCTTGAGGTCCTTGAACAGCGGGCTGGCCTTCAGCGCCGCGATCCGGCCCGGGGCCTCGCCCACCTCGGCGATGCCGACCGACTCGGCCAGCAGCCGGTTGCGCTCGCCGGCGCTGAGCTTCGGCAGGCTGCCCTGGCTGGCGGCGGCCTCGGCGGCGCTCGCCCAGTCGCGAATGTAGTCCCCCTCGGTGATCTCCGAGGTGCTCAGCTCGCCCTTGATGTAGCGGGCGGTGTCGACGATGCCCTGGCTCCACAGGTCGGTGACGTGGGACCAGACGTTGATGCTCGCCGCCACCACTTCGCCGGTGAGCGGATCATTGGAGTCGACCATGATTCCCCACGGCGACGGAGTCTGGGGAGTGGTGATGGTGTTGACCTGGTGGTAGCGCAGGTCGCCCTTGCGGACGTTGAGCGCGGCGCGGCAGGTGGTCAGCAGCGCGGTGTCGTTGGTCTGGGCGGCGTTGAAGCAGCTGAGCGCGGTCACGTCCTTCGGCAGCCGGGGCGAGCCGCAGGGCGACGGATCATTGGCCTCGACCGGGCTGTGGCACAGCACCACCAGCTCGGGCATCCTGGCCAGCGCGCGGACTCCGGCGGAGTACTTGCGCCTGGCGCCGATCGTCTCGGCGAGCGTGCTGCAGTCTTCGCCGGCGTAGGCGCGGCCGTCGCGGCAGTCGTCGACTTCCATCGCCAGATCGATCGCGTCCTGGTTGTCGTCCATCTGCCCCGAGTAGACCGGGTAGGTGGTGGCGCAGTTGGTGCCCTTGGTGCGAACGCACTCGGTGTAGACGGCGGTCTGCACCGCGCTGCGCAGGGCGACGTCCCACTCGTGGGCGGCCTTGCGGGTCGCGTCGAAGAACTCGGGGCTCGAGCCGTCGGAGTAGTACCAGGCGACCGGGCGGATCTTGCGATCCTTGAACGGCAGGGTGCACGCCTGGCGGAAGGTGTCGCAGCGCGAGCCGCCGCCGACCGACTTGCACTCGTCCTCGGTGCCGTCCTTGTCCAGGTCGCGGTGCGGATCCGAGCCGGCGGGGGTGGTGGCGGGGGTGAAGCAGGAGACCGGGCCGGTCATCGCCGCCGCGTCCGCGTAGACGTGGCTGCGGTCCCAGATGTTGTAGCGGTTGATGAAGCGGTGCCACTGGGTGTCGGTCATCCCGTAGTTGCGGGCGTAGCCCTTGCGATCGGTGGTGAAGGCGCCGAACGCCTGGAACTTGAGCCCGTCCCAGTCCTGCGCCTCGTAGTCGTGGTCTTCCACCTTGCGGAACGACTGCCGAATCGTCAGCTCGACCGGAGAGCAGCCGGCCGCCGGCGCCGAGCCGCCCGAGAAGTCGGCGTCGAAGTAACAGGCCGGCATCACCCCGCCGCCCAGGTGCGACAGGTCGATCATCAGCGGGCGGGCGAACGCCTTGTTGGTGACGTCGAGGTAGCCGGCGGCCGGCTCGAAGTGCGGCGCGTCGGGGTGCTGCGGCTCGTTGACGACGTACGCCAGCGGCTCGTACTGCACGCCGCCGTAGACCCCGATCTGCGAGAGGGTGTCGTAGTCGAAGTTGTCGGTGCTGAGGTTCTTCGACCAGTCGACCCGGATCTTCTGCCGCTCGTACCAGGGGCGATCCGACTCGTTCTCTTCGATGACGTTCATCTGCTCGCCGGTCGAAGGGTTGTACTGGCGCTTGATGTCGAAGTGGCTGGCGATCTTGTAGGCGGCGACCACGATCCCGTCGTGGGTGGCCTTGCCCGCGCCCTTGCCGTCGGAGCCCTCGACCCGCTCGTAGGCGAGGCGGGCGATCAGCAGATCCTCCTGCACCGTCCACTTGATGCGGGTCAGCGGCTGCGCGTAGGTCGAGGTGAAGAGGCCGTCTTGCGCCGCGCCGTAGCCGACGTCGACCAGCGTCCCTTGCGACCAGAACTCGGGGTCGTCGTTGACCGCCTTGAAGTCCTTGCCGATGAAGAACTCCTTGTCGAACGAGTCGGGCTGCACCCGGACGATTGGCGGCTGCTCTGCCGCGCAGCTGGCGAGGATCGCCGCTGCCGCCAGCAGCGACATCGAGGAGGGAAGGCGCGTCTTCATGTGGACTCTCCAAGGAGGCCCGACACCGCGGCTTCAACGTCGAAGCTGAGGTCGAGGTACAGCGTGGTGTTGCGGTTGAACAACGGGAAGTAGCGGGTGCCGTAGGTATTGAGCTGCGGCGAGAAGGTCGAAGCGCCGACGGTGATGCCGATCGGCTTGAACAGCTGCCAGCTCACCGCCAGCTCGAAGTTGGTGAAGCTGCGCATCGGGGTGTCGCGGGCCTCGGTGATCGGCCCCAGCT
The DNA here is from genome assembly GCA_018262385.1 of Myxococcaceae bacterium. GTDB lineage: Bacteria > Myxococcota > Myxococcia > Myxococcales > Myxococcaceae > JAGSPQ01. The sequence goes on from JAGSPQ010000055.1 coordinate 3,580, forward strand.
CGGCGGGCACGGCGGCCAGCGGGTACAGCCAAAGGTGCGAGAGGTGGAAGGCGGCGTTGATCGACAGCTTCTCGATCGGAGCGAAGCCGATCGCCGCGCCGTGGGTCAGATCCGAGTGGGCGTTGCGGCGGCCGGTGGTGAGGAACTCCGCGCACGCGGCGGCGAGCGGGTTGCCGCAGGCGGCGATGCTGGGCGCGTCGTTCAGCCCGGTGGTGTAGCGGTGGAAGCGGTAGCTGTAGCGGCCGGTGTACGCGACCGTCAGCCCGAAGCCGAAGGTGCGCGAGAGGGCGAGCCCCGGCCCGATCGCCAGCAGCCGGGTCGCGCCGTGCGAGAGCTTCGAGGTCGGCAGGGTGACCCGCACGTCGCCCCCGATGCGGATCCGGGTGAACGGCTCGGTGAACCCCGAGACGCCGACCTCGAGCGCCAGATCCGACAGCTCGACCTCGTTGCGGTGGTTGGTGCTGTCGGAGGCGGTGAACTCCTGCCCGAGGAACAGCCGCCCGCGCACGAAGAGCTGATCATTGAAGTGCCACTCGGGGATGATCCCGAGCCGGTGCGACCAGGTCGGGTTGTACTGGGGCTCGGCGGCGCGATCGAACGTATAGGCGGTCGCCTGGTGCCCGTACGTCAGCGCCGACCCGCGATAACCCGGCTTCGCCTTCGGTGGGACGGCCGAGCTGGCGGTGGAGACCTGCGCGTGTGCCACGAAACTGGCGACGATCGCGATCAGGCCGACAAGGCCGGCGTGGTTTGAGCTCTGGAGTGGGCGCCCTGAGTACATTGCGCGGGCCTTGTGCAGCTTGCGGGCCAGCGCCGACAACCTCCACTGAACGACAGGGTCAGTGATTCTGGGGCAGTAGGGCCCGGAGCGCGTCGGCGCTGGCGCCCGTCACTCGCCGACGGAGGTGTAGCGGGAGTACTCGTCGTCCGGCTCCCCCTCCAGCTCGCGCTGCTCTCCCAGCTCGACCATCGGGAACGCCTTCGCCAGCCCGTCCTTCTGGGCCTCGAGGTAGTTGTCGTCGAGGATCAGCTTCTTCAGGTGGGCGAACTTCGCCTGGTGCTTGATCAGCGCGGCCGCGCCGTCCTGGAACAGCACCCCCATCGACAGGTCGAGCACCTTCAGCTGCGGCAGCACCTTCGACGAGGCGATCGCGTCGATCAGCTCGACCTCCCACTCCGAGTTCTTCAGGCCCAGCGTCTCGAGCTTCGGCAGCCCCTTGCCGCTCAGGATTCCCGCCAGCGACTTCACCGACGAGCTGCAGCCGTAGTCCTCGCGGCCGAACATCAGCTCGAGGTGCTTGAGCTTCGGCAGGGTGGCCGCGCCGAGATCCTTCGGCACCGACTCGTCGAGCCCGCCCGACTCGAAGGCGAACGTCTCCAGGTGCGGGGCGTCGATCTTCCCCAGCTTGATCGGAGTGCCCCCGTCGCTGCCCGAGGCGCCCTGCATCCGCAGCTCCTTCAGCCGGGGAGCGGCCTTCCACAGCGGGCGGAGGTCGCCGATCCGCCGCCACGACGTCTGGTCCATGTGCTCGGCGTCGGGGCTCAGGTCCACCTTCTCCAGCAGCGGCAGCGGGCCCGCCTTGCCGATCGCCCCAATCAGCTCCTCGTAGTGCCAGTCGATGTCGCCGCCGACCCGGGGAGGCAGGCCGAGCGTCAGCGTCCGCACCAGCCGGCCGGCGGGGTGGGCGAGCGCACGGGCGAGCACCATCGCGACGGTGTTCTCCTCGTCGGGCTCTTCATTCGAGATCAGCTCGAACCGGCTGATCGCGCCGAAGGCCCACTCGAACGCCGCGCCGTCGATGCCGCCCCCGATCGCGCGCTCGGCTTCCTGCTGCCGCTGCAGGTTCGGCTTTCCGCCGCAGGCCTGGGCGATCACCTCGCCCCACGGCTCGCTCTTCTCCAGCAGCCAGTCGGCGTAGATCTTCCACCCCACCTCGTCCCCGGGAGCCAGAGCGATCTTCGCCTCCAGCTCCTCGTTGGCCTGCGCCGGGCGGGTGACCGGCGCCTCTCCCGACGGCGCGGACACCAGCTGGTAGCCCTTCTTCTCTTTCTCGGCGCACAGCTTGTCGTGGGCCTTGCGCGCCTCGGCGGGGGAGTCGAAGTCCTGGACCTTCTGTTGGCCGTCGGTGCCGATCCGCCCCCAGCGGGCGGTGAACGACTCCCCTTCGAGCTCGATTTCCCAGAACTTCTTCGACGTCCCCTCGACGAACTCGTACCGGCGGGCCATGGGTTTCTCTCCGTTACGGCGGGGGGAAATCGATCTTGCACTGCGCGTCTTTGGCCGGATCAATCACCGCCGCCGGCAGCGACGGCACGGTGAAGTCGGGCGCGGTGAAGTCGAACATGTCGAGCAGCGGCCAGGCGTTGGCGTCGCGGGCGGTGAGCGCCTTCAAGCCGAAGCGGGCCTCGACGAAGCGGGTGACCGAGGTGTGGTCGATCGGCTCGTGCGAGACGTAGCCGCGCCGGGCGAACGGAGAGACCACGATCAGCGGGCTGCGAAAGCCGAGGTGATCGAACCGGCGGGTGTCGTCGCCCACCGGCAGGAACGCGTCCGGCTCGCACGCCTTCGGGGGCGGCACGCTGTCGTAGAAGCCGCCGTGCTCGTCATAGAGGAAGATCAGCACCGTCTTCGGCCACAGCGGCGAGGCGAGCACCGCGTTGACCACCTTGGCGGTGAAGGCCTGACCCACCTGGATGTTCGACGCCGGGTGCTCGTCGCTCTGGTTGCCCGCCACGCCCGCCGCGTACGAGGCCTCGACCACCGACACGCTGGCAAGGGTGCCGGCGGCGGCGGAGGCGAAGAAGCCCGCGTCCGGATCGTCGACCTTCACGAAGTTGTTCAGGTTGGTGGACAAGAGCCCGTAGAACACCGCGGTCGAGGCCACGTCGGTCACGTACGATCTCCACGACACCTTCGCGGCGTTGAGCCGGGTGAACAGGCTCTGCACCGTCTTGCCGGCCGGATCCTTCTCCGGGGCGATGCCGTTGGCGATCGCGCCCCACGAGGTGCCCGCCCAGTAATAGAGCCGGTTGGGCTGGGTCGGCCCCATCACGCTCGAGAAGTGCCGGTCGGACAGCGCGAAGGTCCGCGCCACCGCGTAGTAGTAGGGAAGATCCGTCTCGTCGAAGTAGCCCAGCGCGCGAGCGCCGCCCGGCTCGTTGGTGATCACGAACCCGTCCATCCCTCCGTCGTTGAACTGGCGGTGCGACGCGTTCCACGAGTGGGCCACGTCGGGGATGCAGTACTTCGTCTCGTGGTACCGCTTGATCGGGTTGCCCGCCGGGTCGGGGTTGGTGGCGTCGGGCGAGGCGACGGTCACTCCGCCGTGCGACAGCTTCGAGAGGTAATGATCGAACGAGCGGTTCTCCTGCATCACCAGCACGATGTGCTCGAACGGCATTTGCTCGCCCAGCAGGGTGTCCCCGGCGAGCGTCTCCGACGCCAGCGCTCCGGCCTTGAACTCACAGGCCTCGCGGCGCGCCTTCGCCTGCTCCGCGCTCATCCCTGCATCGACGGTGGCAGGAGGGTTGGGACAACCGAGCAGCAGCACCGCGGCGGCGAGGGTCAGGATTCTCACCCCCCGAGGCATAGCCCATTCGGGCCCTCCGCTTCAGTGGCAGGCCGCCAGGCTGCCCCCCAGCAGCTCGCGCGCCTTGTCGCCGACGTAGTCGCCTTCCCCGTAGGTCACCGCGAGGCAGGCGTGCTTCTGCATCGTCGCCTTGTCGCCGAACAGCTCCCACACCTGGGCGTAGAGCAGGTGGCACTCGGCGTTCTTCGGATCCTGGTTCACGCACTGCTCGAGCAGCGGTCGGGCTGCCATCGCCTGCTTCTTCTGCAGCAGCTGGCGCGAGACGGTGATGAAGAACTGGGCCGAGCGGCTGCCCACCTGCATCGTCCGCTCGGGGCCCATTTCGCCGGTGCCGGCCTTCGCCAGCTCGATCGTGACGTCGATCGTCCGTTCCCAGGAGAGGTTCGGCTCGGTGACCAGCCCGCGCACCCCGGCGAGGATCAGCGCCACCTGGCGGGTGGGAGGAAGGTCGGCCTTGCCACCGCCCTTGAGCACCAGCCGGGAGGCGGTCCACGCGGCGTCGGCGGGCTTCAGATCTTCGCTGGGGGGAAACTCGCGGTCCGAGACGATCAGCACCTGCTCGAGGCCCGGCTTGCCCGAGACCTTCACCCGGTACTTCGCCGTCGGATCGAGGCCCACGATCAGCGCGTAGCGGTAGTCCTCGGGCACCTGCACCACGTCGAGGGTGTTGGCGTTGAGGATCGCCGCCCCGTTGTCCTTGAGCATCCGCAGCCGGGCGCCGGGGAAGCGGGTCACGAACGGCTCGATCGCGAACACGCTGTAGAGCTTCGGGCCCTTCACCTTCAGCCCCGCCGCGCCGAGCACCACCACGTCGCCGTCGAGCTCGTTGTGCTCCGAGCACTCGATCATCAGCATCGGCCCCGGCAGCTGCAGCGGGTCGGCCTCGGTCAGCAGGTGGCTGCCGCGCGGGACCACCACGTCGAGCAGGATGTCGCGCAGCTGCACCGCGTGCTTCGAGGCGCGCAGGGTCACCTTCGCGCTCTTGCCCGAGAACGGCACCACGTCGGGGGTGACGTCCCGGGCCGGCCGCGGCTCAGGGCCGCCGACCCCCGGGCGCATCGTCCCGTCCGGCCGCATCATGAACGGGGGCGTCGCGAGGGTGAGCCCGAGGAGGATCGCCAGCACGGTCTGGAGCTTAGCCTCGGGTAAGGTGCCTGGATGGAGAAGCGGAGAAATCGCCGGTACGCCAAGCGGTTCAAGGTGCGCTTCGGGACGCGGGAACTCACCTCGACCGGCTTCACCCACGACGTCTCGGCCACCGGGCTGTTCGTGGTCAGCACCCAGCAGCTGAGCCTCGGCGAGCGGCTGCACGTCGAGGTGCAGCTCGACGGCGAGAAGAAGCTGATGTTCGAAGGGGTGGTCGCCCGGCTCACCCTCGTCGCGCCCGAGCTGCGGCAGCTGATGAAGGGCGGCTTCGGGGTGCGGTTCCTCACCGGCACCGAGCTGATGGGCGAGATGGTGCCCCACCTCAAGGACAAGACCCGGATCGTGCTCACCTACCCGACCCAGGCCAGCTTCCAGAGCGCCTTCGAGAAGGAGCTGCGCCGCGGCGGCTGCTTCGTCTGGGCCAGCCGGCACTACCCGGTCGACTCGATCGTCTACCTCGAGATCGAGGCCGAGTTCTGCAACCGCAGCGTGGCGTTCGAGTGCCGGGTGATGAACGTGGTTACCGCAGATGATGGGCGGTTCGGTACTGCGTTGATGTTCCTCGAGCAGGCCGCCGCGGTGTCCGGTCTGGAGGGAATGGTCGGCAAATAGTGCGCCCCAAATAAAGCAGGCCGACCGGTTCGGACGGCGCTAGATCGCTCGGCCATGAGCGACAGAATCCGCAAGGCCGCCGTCCTTGGTGCAGGCGTGATGGGCAGTGGCATCGCCGCCCACTTCGCCAATGCAGGCATCCCCGTCGTCCTCCTCGACATCGCGCCGCCCGACGGCAGCACGCCGAAGAGCAAGTTCGCGCTCAACGCGCTGGCGAATCTGCGCAAGCAGAAGCCCGCGCCGCTGATGACGCTCGAGGCGCTCGCGCTGATCGAGCCCGGGAACTTCGACGACGACATGGCGAAGATCGCCGGCTGCGACTGGGTGGTCGAGGTGGTGAAGGAGGACCTGGCGGTGAAGCAGGCCCTGTTCGCCCGGGTCGAGAAGCACCTGGCGCCGACCGCGATCGTCTCCAGCAACACCTCGGGCCTGTCGATCAAGGGGATGCTCGAGGGCCGCTCGGCCGACTTCAAGCGCCGCTTCCTCGTCACCCACTTCTTCAACCCGGTTCGCTACATGAAGCTGCTCGAGCTGGTCTCGGGCGAGCAGACCGACCCGAAGGTGGTCGCGCGGCTGGCGAAGTTCGGCGAAGAGACGCTCGGCAAGGGCATCGTCTACGGC
>JAGSPQ010000649.1 GCA_018262385.1 Myxococcaceae bacterium
CGGCACCACGGTGCCGAGCGTGTTCGGCGCGGTGCGAAACTGCATTCAGCTCTACGGGATCAGCGTCGATCAGCTGGGCGACATCTGGGTGGGCGGCTTCACCTGCGACGACGTGATCAAGCTCAGCGGGACCACCGGCGCGCTGCTGGGAGTGAAGAAGCTGGGCGGCACCACCACCCGCGGCGTGGCGATCGATCTCGACGGCAACGTCTGGGCGGCCTCGAGCGGGACCTCGACCGTCACCAAGATCGAAGGGGCGACCGGAAACCTGCTCAAGACCGTCGACGTGCCGGCGGGGCCGATCGGGGTCGCGGTCGATGCCTACGGGCACCTGTGGGCGGTGAGCCACAACGCCAACTCGGTGACCAAGATCAACGGCGTCGACAGCTCGAAGAAATCGACGATGGTCGGCCAGGGGCCGTACTCGTACAGCGACATGTTGGGGCTGTCGCTGCGGACGATCACCCTCGCCCGGCAGAACATCGCCACCTGGCGCGGAGTGGTGGACGCCGCCAGCGACACCACCCACTTCACCGAGGTGCGCTGGACGGCCGACGCGCCGCCCGCCACCACCTTCTCGGTGCGGGTGCGGTGCGCCACCTCCCGATCGGCGCTGGCCACCGCGGCGTTCAGCGCGGACATGACCGTACCCGGGCCGGTGGACGGCACCCCGGGCAGCTGCACCCGCGCCAGCCCGCAGCGCTACCTCGAGGTGGAGGCCCGCTTCACTGCCACCGGCACCAGCGCCAGCCCCAGCCTTCATGACTTCTCGGCCTTCTGGGTCCGCTGATCCGCTCACTTCACCTGCGCGAGGGATCCTGAACGGCACGGCGAGCGGCCCAGGCGTCCTGGTGTTGGCGGCGCTCGTTCTGCTCGGGTGCACCGACAGCGGGCTGCGCGGGATCCCCAAGCCGGACGACCGGATCGCGCTGAAGGGCGAGTTCTGCACCGCGCCGCCGTACGACACCGTCCGCCACCTGAAGGTGCTGTTCGTCGTCGACTCCTCGAGCAGCATGCGGTGGACGGATCCGAACGACCTGCTGGTCGGAGCGATCGAGCACCTCACCCAGCGCTACGCGACGCAGAACATCTCGTTCGCGATCGTGCGCTGGGGCTCGTCGCGGGTGGTGCGCGAGAACGTGGACTACGAGCCCACCGGCAGCGATCCGCGGCTGTTCACCGCCGACCCGCTGAAGCTGAGCGCGATCTACACCCGCATGCGCCAGCCGCCGTCGGTGAACCCGCTCAAGTACCTCGACGGCACCAACTTCCAGCTCGCGCTCGGCGCGGCGGCCGACTACCTGATCGCGGACATCGCCCAGAACCCGAGCGCGACGCTGACCTCGCGGTACGTGATCGAGTTCATCACCGACGGGATGCCCCAGTCGGCCACCGATGATCCGGCGATCACCCGCCGCAACATCATCTCGGCGGTCGACAACCTGGCGACCCGGTTCGACGCCCGGGTGGACGTCAACTCGATCGCCCAGAACGTGGTGACGCCGCCCGAGTTCCTCGGCCTGCTGCCCGAGATGGCGAGGGTCGGGGGCGGCACCTATACCCAGCTGAGCAGCCCGGCCGGGCTCGACGCGGTCTTCGACGCGACGCTCAGCCACGGAGCGAACCTGGTCAGCTACCAGCTCGACACCTCGCTGGTCTGGAACCCGCACCTGAGGGTGGGCAGCTGGAAGGGAAAGACCGACGCGTACCTCGACAGCGACGGCGACGGGCTGATTGATCTGCAGGAAGCGGAGCTCGGCACCCGCCCGGAGGAAGTGGACACCGACGGCGACGGGCTGTCGGACCTGTTCGAGGTGCGGGCGCAGGGCGGCTACGACCCGCTGGCGAAGAACGTCTACAGCCTGGGGGCCGACGGCGGCTCGGATCCCGACGCAGACGAGCTGAGCACCTTCGAAGAGCTGCGGCTGGGGACGAACCCCGAGTCGCCCGACACCGATCGCGACGGAGTGCCGGACGACATCGAGCTCGCGGCGGGCACCAATCCGGTGGCGGCCGATCGCACCGCCGACCCGGACAACGACGGAGTGCCGAACGGCGACGAGCTGGCCGAGCACACCGGCCCGTTCTCCGTCGAGGACCAGGACTTTCGCGACGACTGGGCCTATCGCCCGGCGCTCGAGACGCCGCTGGGGGTGGTGCACGCGGTGCGGTGCTACGGGTTCGAGGTGGAGAACATCGCGCTCGGGCTGACCCTGGCGAGCGTGGATCGCGAGGGGCGGTCGCGGCCGGCGGGGTTCAACGAGCTGAAGGTGATCGTGCTGTCGCGGGCGGTGCTCGACCGCGGCGCGGGCGGAGTGGCGAACGAGAAGGCCTTTCCGGTGCGGTCCTTCCGCGCCCACCGCTACGTGGTGGCGAGCCCCGGCGGCCGGCGCAATCCTCCGACCCGCGAGCTCGAGCTGCGGCGGACGGAGTTCCGGCCGTGAGGGGCCTGCTCGCGCTGGCGCTGGTCGGGCTCGCCGCTTGCGGCCCGGGGAGGAACCGGCTCAGCGGCAGCATCGCGGCCGACGCGACGCTGACGTTCGAAGAGGTGCGGGTGGAGTGGATCGTCGATCAGCTCAGCATCCAGTACGTCTCGACCGGAGCGGTGCTGAGCAAGGAGGCCGCGCGGCTGACCGTGCCCGGAGCGCTGGCGGTGAGCGGTCGCGAGATCGCGATCGAGCGGCAGGTGCTGGTCGAGCACTTCTACGCCCAGGGAGATCAGGCCGGGCGCCGGGTCGAGGAGCCGCCCTTCCCCGCCGTGGCCGAGGGGACCCTCACCTTCACCCAGGCGGGGAAGAAGCCGGGCTCACGGGTGGCGGGGAACTTCAAGGTGGTGTTCAAGGGAGAAGGCGACACGCTGGTGGGAGAGTTCGACACCGAGGTGGTCGCAGTGCGGTGAGGGCTGACCACCTGAATCAGCCAGCGATCCGCAGGACGGTCTGCCCCTGGGCGCGCCCCTCGCCCACATGGTTAAGCGCCGCGGCGACCTCGCTCAGCGGATGGCGGCGCTCGATCACCGGCCTGGCCTTCCCCGCCTCGACGAGGTCCTTCAGAAACAGCAGGTCGCCCAGGTTGGGAGTCATGACGAACGTCTTGAACTTCCGGCTCGTGAACAAGGACGAGAGCAGGCCCCCCACGAGCCGGAAGAGCGGCCCGAACCAATCGCCCCCGCCGCCGGAGCACGGGACGTAGACGCCGGTGGGGGTGAGCACGCTGCGGCAGTCGGACAGCGCGCGGTTGCCGACCAGGTCCAGCATCACGTCGAAGCGGGCCCCGCCGGCGAGGAAGTCTTCCGCGGTGTAGTCGAGCACCTCGTCCGCGCCGAGCGCGCGCACCCGCTCGAGGTTGCGCGTGCTGCAGACCGCCGTCACCTCGGCCCCGAGCGCCTTCGCGATCTGCACCGCCCAGGTGCCCACCGCGCCGGACGCTCCGTTGATCAGCACCCGCTGACCTGGCTTCAGCCCTCCGGCGTCGCGCAGCCCCTGCAGCGCGGTGGCCCCCCACGGCACCGCGGCGGCCTCCTCGAACGACAGGTTGTTCGGCCTGGGCGCGAGCAGCTTCGCGGGCATCACCAGGTACTCGGCGAACGCCCCGTGGGCTGCCTGGCCGAAGACCTCGTCGCCCGGGCGAAACGCGGTG
>JAGSPQ010000056.1 GCA_018262385.1 Myxococcaceae bacterium
TCGGTCAACAACATCACCGCCCTGCTGCCGCCGGCGGTGATCGCCATGATGCCGAACGTCTCGAAGGTGTTCCAGGCGCAGGTTCCGCTGCCGTTCATCCTCACCGGCGTCGGGGGCACGCTCAACCCTCCCACCGGCCTTCCCCAGTTCCGCCGCGCGCCGATGCTGATCACCATCCCGACCGGAACTCCTCCCGCGGGCGGCTTCCCGGTGCTGGTGTTCGGCCATGGCCTGACCAGCAACCGCACCGCGATGATCGCGTTCGCCAACACCGCGGCGAGCATTCCCGGAGCGGCGGGTGGCCCGTTCGCGACGGTCGCGATCGACGTCATCTACCACGGAGAGCGGACCAGCTGCGTCGGCTCGACCGCGGCGACGATGCAGGCCAGCGATGACGCGGCCTGCGCCAACCCGGTCAACCAGCAGTGCGATCCGACCACTGGCCGCTGCGTGGCCCGGGCCAGCTTCACTCCTTCCGCCTGCGTCTTCGGGACGGACGGGGCGACCGGCGATCTCGCCTGCCAGGCGCAGGGCCAGGGGTTGTGCCTGTCGACCAACGTCTGTGAGGGCGGCGACTTCCTGCGCGCCGACCCCAACAGCCCTCCGGCGATCGCGGCGTGGAACTTCCTCAACCTCGCCAACCTGTTCGCGACCCGGGACAACTTCCGGTACGCGCCGCTCGACTTCGCGATGCTGATCAAGATCATGAAGGACACCACCGTGGGCACCAGCCTCGCGGCCCGGCTGGCGGCGGCGGACGCGAACGCGGTGCTCAACACCGGCCTGATCAACTACGTCGGCCAGAGCCTGGGTGGCTTCAACGGCTCGATGGCGAGCGCGGTGAACGCCGACTTCAAGCACATGGGGCTCAACGTGGCGGGCTCGGATCAGGTGCAGGTGCTGCTCACCGCGCCGGGCTTCGCGGCCCAGCGGGCAGGGTTCCTCGGCGGCCTGGCGCAGCTGGGGCTGCGGCCGGGGATGCCGGCGTTCGATCAGTTCATGGTGCTGGCGAGGATGATCCTCGACCCGGCGGATCCGCAGAACGCGATCTACACCGGGGTGAACCAGTCGGTGCCGCCGGGGCGCAAGGTGTACATCCAGTACATCGAGGGTGACGTCGTCATCCCCAACGCGACGACGGTGCAGTTGATCAACGCCGCCAACCAGACCCCGGCCAAGCAGGCCTTCACGACCTTCAGCCAGCCGGCGGCCGGCTTCCCGGTCGCGAGCCGCCACGCCTACCTGCTGGCCTGCCCGGGAGACTCGACCGGGACTCCGAACGCGGACTGCGCAGCAGCCCGCACCAAGGCACAGACCCAGATGGCCTTCTTCCTCGCCACCGGCACTCAGCCGGCACCGTAACCACCGGACCTAAAGACCATGAAAAAGCTCACTGCAGCCTGGATGATGCTTCTCTCGACGGTCGCGTTCGGGGCCGGGTTCAAGCTCGACGTGCACGGAAGCCGCGCGATCGGCATGGGTGGCGCGGTCACCGCGTTCATCGATGACCCGTCGGCGATCTATTACAACCCGGCCGGCCTGGCGGGTCGCAAGGGGTTCGAAGGCCAGCTGGGGATCGCCTTGATCATCCCGATGCTGAACTTCACCCACGCGGAGGATGGCAACGTCACCAGCACTCCGTTCCACGTCTCCCCGCCGCCCCACGGCCACTTCGCCTACGGGATCACCGAGGACCTGGCGATCGGCGTCGGGATGTTTTCGCCCTACGGAGCCTCGAGCAAGTGGCCGCCGGGCTGGGAAGGCCGCTTCAAGGCCCTCACCTCGCAGCTGCAGATCTTCGACGTCAACCCGACGATCGCCTACCGCCTGCACCCCCGCCTGAAGTTCGGCGTCGGGTTCAACGCGGTGCGCGGCACGGTGGTGATCGAGCGCAACCTCGACTTCATCGACTCCGAGGGGACGGTGACGCTCGGCGGAGGAACCTGGGGCTTCGGCTGGAACATCGGCGCGCAGGTCGAGGTGGTGGAGAACCGCCTCTTCTTCGGCGCCACCTACCGCAGCGCGGTGACGATGAAGTTCGAGGGCCGGGCGCACTTCGAGGGCGTCCCCGAGGAGTTCGGAGCCCGGCTGAAGGATCAGCCGATCACCGCCAAGGTGGCCCTGCCCACCCAGGCGAACTTCGGCCTGACCTTCAAGCCGATGGACAGCCTGATCCTGTCGGTCGATGCCGACTACGTCGAGTGGAGCTCGTTCACCGACCTGACGATCAACTTCGAGAACCCGGATCTGACCGTGCCGCTGCAGAAGTCCTGGGTCGACCAGGTCAGCGTCCACGTCGGCGGCGAGTTCAAGCCCACCTCGTCGGTCGCGGTGCGGTTGGGCGTGGTCTGGGACCCGACCCCGTCGCCGCGCAGCACGCTGACTCCGGACCTGCCGGACTCGACCCGGGTCAAGATCACCGCGGGCGTCGGCTGGCAGCACAAGAGCGGCTTCGGGGTCGACCTCGGCTACCAGTTCGTCATCCTCACCGGGTCCGAGAGCTTCGCGCCCGGCTTCGAGGGGAGCTACGGCGGGACCGCCCAGGTGATTGGGCTGACCCTCGGCTACAAGATGTCCACCCCCGCGACCGCTCCGGTGGTCGAGCCGGACCCGCTGGCGCCGGCAGGAGAGCCTGCGCCGGCCGCCGAGCCGCCGCCTGCCACCGAGCCTGCGCCCGCGCCGGCCCCCGAGGCAGTGCCGAACTCGTAAGCGCCGTCCGAGGTCTGGAAATCTTCCGATGCCCGGCGATCGTTTCTGAGATTGCCGGGCATCGTCGTTTTTTGTGTAGGGTCCACGCCGTGCCGCGCAGATCCGCTCCCTCCGCAGTGGTCAGCCTCACCGAGGCGCGCCTCGCCCGCCGGCTGATCACCTACCGCGAGCGGCTCAACCGGGTGGTGGGAGCGAACAAGCGGGCGGTCGGCCGGCTCTACAACTCGGGGCTGCTCTTCACCAAGGACGGCAGCCGGGCGGGCCGGGATCTGCTGCTCGCCCACCAGCACCTGCTGCGGGTGGTGACGCTGCTCGACCGGCTCAGCCACGAGGGCGACATCCCCGCGCCGAGGAAGCAGAGCGAGGTCGACTCGATCTTCCTCGAGCTCGACCTGCTGCTGCAGCGCACCAGTGACCTGACCGAGCGCACCAGCGAGGTGTTCGAGCACCTCAAGCAGTAGTCGTTGTCAGTGGGGAGAGGGCCCGTTACGGTCGCGCCGCGTCGCTCACCCCTCGGGGCCCACCATGTTCCGCAAGATCCTGATCGCCAACCGGGGCGAGATTGCCCGGCGCATCAACACCGTCGCCCAGTCGATGGGGATGCGCACCGTCGCGGTCTACTCGGACGCCGACGAGAAGCTGCCCTTCGTGAAGGAGGCCGACGAGGCGATCCGGATCGGGCCGGCGCCGGCCAAAGACAGCTACCTCAACGTCGAGGCGATCCTCGAGGCGGTGAAGAAGACCGGCGCCGAGGCGGTGCATCCCGGCTACGGCTTCATCTCCGAGAACGCGCAGTTCGCCCGGACGATCTCCAATGCCGGGGTGGTGTTCGTCGGCCCTCCGCCCGAGGCGATGGAGCGGATGAAGGACAAGAGCGAGGCGCGCCGCCTGGTGGTCGAGGCCGGAGTGCCGGTCGTCCCTGGCACCGCCACCGTGGTGCCGGACGTCAAGACCGCGCTCGAGCAGGCGGAGCAGATCGGCTACCCGGTGCTGTGCAAGGCGGCGGGCGGCGGGGGCGGAATCGGGATGGCGGTCGCCCAGACGCCGGCGGAGATGGAGAAGGTCTTCCGCGCCTGCTCGGATCGCGCGAAGGCCGCCTTCGGACGCGAGGGGGTGTACCTCGAGCGGTACTTCCCCGCGCCGCGGCACATCGAGGTGCAGATCCTCGGCGATCTGAAAGGGCACACCCTGCACGTGATCGAGCGCGAGTGCAGCATCCAGCGCCGGCACCAGAAGGTGGTCGAGGAAGCGGGTGCGCCGCTGTTCCAGGGCGGGGCCGACGAGCCGCTGCGGCAGCAGATGTTCGCCGCCGCGCTGAAGGCCGCGCGCGCCTTCGGGTACGCCAACGCCGGCACGGTCGAGTTCCTCTACAGCGAGGGCGGGATCTACTTCATCGAGATGAACGCCCGGCTGCAGGTCGAGCACCCGGTGACCGAGCTGACCACCGGGGTGGACTTGATCGGCTGGCAGTTCCGGATCGCCGCGGGCGAGACGCTGACCCTTCAGCAGGATCAGATCGAGCGCACCGGCCACGCGCTCGAGTTCCGGATCTACGCCGAGGATCCGATCAAGTACTTCCCCTCACCGGGGCCGCTGAAGGTGTACCGCCCGCCCACCGGCGCCGGGGTGCGGATCGACTCCGGCTACGCCGAAGGGGACCTGGTGACGCCGAACTATGATCCGATGATCGCCAAGCTGATCGTCTCGGGCACCGATCGCGCCGATGCAATTGCGCGCGCGACCGACGCGATCGACGCCTTCGACATCCAGGGGATCAAGACCAACCTGCCGCTCCACGCCCGCATCCTGCGCGACGAGACGTTCCGCGCCGGGAAGATCAACACCCGGTTCCTCGAGCACCACGCGAAGCCCTAAGCCTCTTCACCTCGTTGTTCTTCTCTTGGAGACGAAACCCATGGCGGACGTTGCTGCCCACATCACCGGAACGGTCTGGAAGATCGAATGCAAAGTCGGCCAGGCGGTGAACGCCGGCGACACGCTGGTGATCCTCGAGTCGATGAAGATGGAGATGCCGGTCGAGGCCACCGAGGGCGGCACCGTCAAAGAGATCCGCTGCAAAGAGGCGCAGCCGGTCAACGAAGGCGACGTGCTGGTCGTCCTCGGCTGACGTGCCGGCGTCGCTCACAGTCACCGACTGCGGCGACGGCATTCGCTGCCTGACCTTGAGCAACCCGGCGCGGAAGAACGCGCTCGACGAGGTCGCGCTCGAGCAGTTGCGGGCGGCGCTCTCGACGGCCGAGCCGGTGCGGTGCTGGTTGGTGCGGGGAGAAGGGCAGGGCGCGTTCTCTGCCGGCTACGACTTGTCGGCGCTGACCCAGGTGGGTGAGGGCCGGCTGCCCGACGACGCGCTGGGCGACGTGTTCGATCTGCTCCAGCAGCACCCGGCCCCGTCGGTGGCGCTGGTGACCGGGCCGGCGTTCGGCGCGGGCTGTGAGCTGGCCTGCGCGTGCGACTTCCGGGTCGGAGATCCGAAGGCGGTCTTCTGCCTGCCGCCGGCGAAGATCGGCGTCGTCTACGCGGCGCGGGGGATCCGGCGGGTGGCGGCGCTCACCGGCCTGGGGCGGGCGAAGTGGATGCTGCTCACCGGGGCGCGGGTCGAGGCCGAGGAGGCGCGGCTGTTCGGCCTGCTCGACGTGCTCACCCCCGACGCGGAAGGCCGGGCGCTTGGCGTGTGCCGGGATCTGGCGCAGGGAGCCCCGCTGGCGATCGCGGGGATGAAGCAGACCTTCAGCGCGCTGATGCGGGGAGGCCCGACCGCGCAGGAAGCGCAGGCGCTCGAGCAGCTGCGGCGGGCGGCGTTCAACAGCGCCGACGCGAGGGAAGGGAGGGAAGCGTTCCTCGCCCGGCGGCCGCCGAAGTTCTCCGGCCGCTGAGCCCAGGTCGACCGGCTCAGGTGTCGCCGAACAGCTCGGCCATCGGCACCTTCAGCGCCGCCGCGATCTTGTAGAGCGACGAGATCGACGCCGAGCTCTCGGCCCGCTCGATCTGCGACAGCAGCGAGACCGACAGGCCGGTGCGGCGGGCGAGCTGCTTGAGGGTCAGGCTCTGCCCGGTGCGGCCCTCGCGGATGAAGCGGCCGATGTTGCGGTGCAGATCCGCCTCGGGGTCGCGCGAGATCCCCTTCTTGCTCAGGACGTTGCGCACCGTCTCGATGAACACCGCCGGCTCGACCGGCTTCTTCACGTAGTCGCTGGCGGAGAGCTTGAGGCTCTCGACCGCGCTGTCCACCGTCGGGTAGCCGGTGGCGACGATCACCGCGATGTCGTCGTCCCACTTGCGGATCTCCCGCAGCACCTCGGTGCCGGACATCTGCGGCATCATCATGTCGAGGACGACGAGGTGGTAGTCGTGGGCCTTCAGCTCGCCGACCGCCTGGGTCGGATCGGTGAGCGAGGTGACCTGGTAGCCCTCCTTCGAGAGGATGAGCTTGAAGAGGTCGGCGTTTTCGACCTCATCATCGATGACGAGCGCGCGAATCGAAGTGGCGTGGCGCACGATTACTTCTGCCGCTCGAAGGCCTCGAGAATCTTGCCGACCTTCTCGACGTCTGGGTGGTCCGGCGAGGCGAGCCTCATGAATTCCCGGTACTCGCGCGCGCCCTTCTCGGGCTCGTTCAGCTTCGCCCAGACGGTGCCGAGCAGCTTGTGGCAGTCGGGGTTCCTGGGCGCGGCGCGGATGCACTTCTCGAGCTGGGTCTTGGCGGCGGGATACTGCTTGTCCTTGAACAGGCGCTTGCCCTCGTCGAGCAGGGCGATCGAGGGATCGACCGGGGGCCGGGGCGGCTCGGGCGGAGGCCGGGGGGGCTCGATCGGCTTGGCGGGCTCGATCGGCTTGGGCGGCTTGGCGTTGAGCGCGCGGTCGGTGTCCTGCATCAGCCGGGTCTTGGCGGCCCGGAAGCGCTTGGTCAGCAGCTTGGTGCTGGCCGCCATGTCGAGCTGGCTCTGGGCTTCCTGAAGCTTGCCCGCTTCGAGCGCGGCTTCGGCGCTCTCCAGCGCGCTCTTGAAGCCCTTTTCCTGGTTCATCTGGCCGATCAGCACCGTCGCCTCGGGGCAGGGGGACTCCCCGACGAAGCAGCCCTTGAGGATCTCGTCGGCCTTCTTCCAGTCGAGCTCTTCGATCGCCTGGCGCGCAGTGGCGAGCTTGGCCGCGGTCGCCTTGTTCTGCTCTTCCGGAGTCAGCTCGACCGGAGGCTTGCCCGGGTCCGGCGGCCGGACGTCCGGAATGGTGGCGGTGACGTCGTCGATGATCGGCTTGTCGATCGGCTTCTTGCGCGCGACGAACCAGTAGCCGGCGCCGGCCAGGGCGACCAGCACCACCGCGGCGACGGCGATCATCGGCGCCTTCGAGCCGCCCTGCTGCCGGACGCTGACCCCTTCGGCGGAAGGCGCGAGGGTGAAGGTCTCGCCGGGCCCGACGAACTTGAACTTCACGTGACCCAGCTCGAGCGTGTCGCCGCTGCGCAGCGCCGACTGGGCGTAGGGCTCGCCGTTGACCATCAGGCCATTGGCGGACTGCATGTCGACCACCCGCCACTCGCCGGTGTCCTCGCGGACCACCTTGCAGTGGGTGCGGGAGAGCGAGCGGTGATCGAGCGCGATGTCGTTGTCTTCGATGCGCCCGATCTTCAGCTCGGTGCGAATGCAGGCGAACTCGCGGCCGGCGAACTCGGTGTTGAGCACCACCAGTCGGGGCGCCTCGGCAGGATCGATGTCGACGATCTGCCGGGGGCGGTTGCCCTCGACCTGATCCATCCGGATGATCGCGGTCGACTGGCGGCGGCCGGTCTCCGACTCGCCCGAGGCCGACTGCACGTCTTCGGGATCTGCTTCCTCCGGGCCGTCTTCCTCGCCGCCGAGGGTGGCGCTGGCGTCGTTGACGATCGGCAGCGCGGGGGAGGTGGCGTTGAGATCGGGCAGCTTGACCGTCATCGCCTGGGCGGCGGTGTTGCCGCGCTGCGAGGTCTTCTCGAGCCCGTCGGCCTCGGCGCCGCTCTGCGCCGGCAGCAGGGGAGAGGTGGAAGAGGTCGAGGGGCTGGCCGCCGCTTGCGCCTGCTCGGTCTGCACCGCGAGGTCGTAGTCGCCGATCTGGATCAGATCGCCTTCGTGAACCGGGACCTGGCCCTGGATCTTGTCGCCGTTGATCCGGATTCCGTTGTAGCTGCCGAGATCCTCGACCAGCACATGGCCGTTCTGGCGCACCAATCGGGCGTGACGGCGCGAGACGTTGCGCTCCGTCAGTCGGATCGTGTTGCCTTCTTGCCGGCCGATGGTGATCTCATCCCGTACGAATGGAACGACGGTCTTCCGGCCTTCATCGTCTTCTATGATCAGCTTCAGCACGCAGACGATTTCTAGCACCACAATCCACCCTGCAACAAAGCCATCCTCGCCAAATCACGACGGCTTTTTTCGCGCGGGTGTCCATCGGTCAGGCGGACCGGCCAGAATGACCTGAGCGGCCTATGAGTCAACCTCTCACCTTGCGCACCGAGTCGGGGGACGAGCACGTCGATCTGGCGGAGTTCGAGGCGCGGGTCCGTCGAGGAGAGGTCTCGCCCCAGAGCCTGGTGCGGGTGCCGGCGGTGACCGGCGAGCGCTTCGTCCCGGCGTGCGAGCTGAAGCTGTACCAGTCGTTGCACGAGCCGCGGCGGGCGTTCTTCGCCCGGACCTTCTCGATCGCGCGCTTCCCGTGGATGACCTCGGCCTTGATCCTGCTCAACCTGTCGGTCTACCTGGCCACCGTCCGCAGCGGGCCGCTGGACATCGACGACATGGTCCGGTTCGGGGGAAAGGTAGGACCGCTGATCACCGATCTGGGCGAGCTGTGGCGGCTGCTGACGGCGAACTTCCTCCACCGCGACGCGCTCCACATCGGCCTCAACATGTTCGTGCTCTTCAACGTCGGGGGCGCGCTCGAGAACACCTACCGGACGCTCGACTACCTCTGGCTGCTGGTCTTTTCGGGGATCGCGACGATGACCGCCTCGCTGTTCCTCTCGGACGCGGTGAGCATCGGCGCCTCGGGGATGGTCTATGGCTGCCTGGGCGGGGTGGTGGTGTTCGGGCTGAAGTACCGCGGGCTGCTGCCGTCGCGGTACCGGCGGGTGCTGGGGGAAGCGGCGATTCCCACCGTGATCGGCCTGCTGCTGATCGGCCTGACCTCGAAGGGAATCGACAACTGGGCCCACTTCGGAGGGCTGCTGGCGGGGATGATCTGCGCGGCGTTCATGCGGCCGCGGCTGCTCACCGAGCCGGCGCCGTGGTGGAGCCCGGCGCTGCGGGCCGCTCCGTCGCTGGGGATCCTGGCGCTGGTGCTGTTCGGGCAGCAGCTGCTGGGTGAGGCGCTGCCGGTGTTGCGCACCGAGCGCGACGACACCTTCGGGATCTCGGTGCCGGTGCCGCGGGCGTGGCTGAAGGGGGCCAATCCGCTGGGCAGCCTCGCCTGGTACAACGGGCTGCCGGGCCTGGGGCGGGCCAGCTTCGCGGCCGAAGCGGTGCAGAGCGGCAACGGCAGCCTGATGGCGGACGCGGCGGCGAGCGCGCGGGCGTTCACCGACGAGCGGCTCAACCCGGTGGCGCTCGGCCCCGAGGTGTTCAAGGTGGTCCCCGAGGCGCCGGTGATCGCGCGGCTGGGAGATCGCGACGCGCTGAAGGTGAGCGCGAAGTTCTACGAGCCGCAGGGCGCCACCCGGCTCACCGCCTACTTCGTGCCCCGGGGCGAGTTGGTCTACCAGCTGGTGTTCACCTTCCCGGACGAGTTCCACCGCTACGGCCACGTGGCGGAGGCGATGGTGGCGGGGATCCGGTTC
>JAGSPQ010000001.1 GCA_018262385.1 Myxococcaceae bacterium
CCGCGCGGCGATCTGATCGCCTTCACCGCCCGCGACGAGCGCAACGCCTTCGACCTGTTCACCGTCAACGTCGAGAGCGGCAAGGTGCAGCGAATGACCCAGGACCAGGGGAACAACGAGGAGCCGACGTTCTCGCCCAACGGGCGGCTGATCATGTTCACCACCACCCGCAATGGCGGCGCCTCGCAGCTGTTCGTGATGACCGCCGACGGCAACAACCAGGTGCCGCTGCCGGCCGAGAAGGGCTCGTACTCGACGCCCGACTGGGGGCCGTGACCTACTCGCGCATCAGCGCGGCGCCCCAGTGGAACCCGGCGCCGAGGCCGACGAAGCAGATCAGGTTGCCCTTCTGGATGCGGCCGCTCTTCTTGCACTCGTCGTAGGCGATCGGGATCGTCGCCGCGGTGGTGTTGCCGTACTTGTAGATGTTGTTGAAGATCCGGTCGTCCGGCAGCTTGAGCGCCTTCTGCACCGCCTCGCTGATTCGCTGGTTGGCCTGGTGGGGGATGATCAGGTCGACGTCGTTGAGGGTCAGCCCCACCTTGGCGCAGACCTCGTGCACCGCCTCGGGCATCTTGGTGATCGCGGTCTTGAACACCGTCTTGCCGTCCATCACCGGCACGTACCGGCCTTCCTTCGCGTGCGCCTCGCTGAAGTACGGGCGGTAGGCGAACCCTCCGGATGGCACGTAGAGGCTCTCGACGTTCTTCCCGTCGGTGTGGAGCGCGAACCCCAGCACGCCGGTGTCCTTGTTCTCGCTCGGGCCCAGCACCACCGCGCCGGCCGCGTCGCCGAACAGCACCACCAGGTGGCGGAACTTGCTGTTCCAGTCGCGCTCTTCCTTGCTGATCTCGTCGTTGCTGCGGCCCATCACCACGTCCCAGGTCTTGGGCGAGAAGGGCATGAAGCCGGAGTGGACCTCGGCGCCGATGAAGAGCAGCCGCTTGCTGGCCCCCGCGCGGATCAGCGCGTCGGACACCTGCAGCCCGTAGACGAAGCCGCTGCACTGCTGGCGAATGTCGAGCGCCGGCACGGTGCCCATCCCCAGCTTCGCCTGCACCTGGCTGCCGATGCCCGGGAAGTAATAGTCGGGGGTCATCGTGGCGACGACGATGTAGTCGATGTCCGCCGGGGTCAGCCCCGCGTCGTCGAGCGCCTTCTTCGCCGCTCCGACTGCCAGGTCGCTGGTGGCGGTGCCTTCCTTGACGAAGTACCGCTGCTGGATTCCCGAGCGCTCGCGGATCCACTCATCCGAGGTGTCGCAGACTTTGGCCATCGTGGCGTTGGGAACGAGCGTCTCGCCGATGACGAAGCCTGAACCGAGGATGCGCGCGTTTGAGCTCAATGGAGTACCCTTTGATTTCCGAATCGGCGGGCGAGCACTAGATGATGGGAACCCGGGTTCGGCAAGCGTTGTCGTTCGACCGGGCGCGTCATCGCAGCGGCGCTCAGAGGGGACCTTGATGACAGTCGATGAGTTCTTTTTCCTCGTCTACGCGTGGTGCGAAGTCCACGCGGTCGAAGTGTTCGCCGCGGCGATCGCGCTGCCGATTCTCGGAACGGTCGCGGCGATGATCGGCCGGGGCGGCAAGACCGACGCCGACGGCCGCTTGATCGCCAGCGCGGTGATGGCGATCGCGCTCGGAGCGGTGGTGCTCGAGGTGCTCGGGGTGGGGATCGCCCTCGGCCTGAAGAACCTGACCCTGCTGGACGCGAACCTGCTGCTGCTGCTGGCGCCGCTGGTCTGCCTGGTGGGGTGCGTGGCGGGGATCCGCCGGGTCTTCCCGCTCAACGAGCTGGGCTCGGTGAAGAGCGCCTTCGACGTCTCGGCGTTCGTGATCGCCTGCCTGGCGATGATGTGGATCTTCTCGAAGTTCCGCGGCTGGAGCCTGATCTTCTTCGGCTCGTTCGGCCAGCTGATCGTGGTCGGGCTGTTCGCGGCGGTGCTGCTGTGGCGCCTCTACAAGCGCGCTTTCGGCGGGCTCAACCACGCGGGCCGCACGACGGCCTGAGAGGTGCACTGCCTGGGCCGTATGGCCGGCAGGCGTGTCCTCACATCCACGCGGGTGCTCAAGGCAGTCACCCGTTCGGCACAGCCCGAGGATCTGCACGAGGTGGTGCGGCTGCTCGGTGCCCTGGGGGCAGGTGCATCGGAGGAGCAGGTCGCGCAATTCCTTCGCCTCGGAGGCGAAGTGCTGGTCGCGACCGTGCTGGGGCAGGTCTCGGGGATCGCGGTGCTCGAGTGGCTCCACCCGCAGCAGAGCGCGCGCGCCGAGGCCTGGCTCACCGCGCTGGTGACCGACGCTCCCGCCCGGCATCGCGGAATCGCCCGCGCCCTGCTCGAAGAGGCCGCCCGGCGGGCGCGGCAGGCGGGAGGCGACCGCTTGCGGCTGGGGTGTCCGCTCGAGCGGGACGATCTGCGAGCGTTCCTGGCTGCCGCCGGGTTCGAGCCGCGGCTGCTGGTCTTCGAACGCCCCACCGTCTGAAGGCGGGGTGCACTACCCTTGCAGCGCCGATGTGGACGCTCGACCCCGCGATCACCTTCTTGAACCACGGGAGCTTCGGCGCCTGCCCGACCGCGGTCCTCGAAGAGCAGAGCCGGTGGAGAGCGCGGCTGGAGGCCGAGCCGGTGCGCTTCTTCATGCGCGAGCTCGAGCCGGCGATGGACGCGGTGCGGACCCGGCTGGGGGCGTTCGTCGGCTGCGACCCCGAGGAGCTGGTCTGGGTCAGCAACGCGACCACCGGGGTGAACACCGTGCTGCGATCGCTGCGGCTGAAGCCCGGCGACGAGCTGCTCACCACCGACCACGGGTACAACGCCTGCACCAATGCGCTGGCCTTCGCCGCCGACCAGGCCCAGGCGAAGGTGGTGGTCGCCGCCGTCCCCTTCCCGCTCGCGTCCGCCGACGAGGTGACCCGGGCGGTGCTCGGCGCCGTCACCCCGCACACCCGCTTCGCGCTGATCGATCACATCACCTCTCCGACCGGGCTGATCTTCCCGGTCGAGGCGCTGACCAGGGGGCTGCAGGCGCGGGGCGTCGAGGTGATGATCGACGGCGCGCACGGCCCGGGGATGGTGCCACTCGACCTGCGCGCGCTCGGCGCCGATTGGTACACCGGCAACCTCCACAAGTGGGTCTGCGCGCCGAAGGGAGCCGGCTTCCTCCACGTGCCCCGCGCCCGACAGGCCGCGCTCCGCCCGCTGGTGATCAGCCACGGCGCGAACGCGACCCGCACCGATCGCTCGCGCTTCCGGGTCGAGTTCGACTGGACGGGCACGGCGGATCCCACCCCCTGGCTGAGCGTGCCCCAGGCGCTCGCCACGCTCGAGCAGTGCGAGCCAGGCGGCTGGCCGGAGGTGATGGAGAAGAACCGGGCCCTCGCGCTCGAGGCCCGCGCGCTGCTCGCCCGGTCGCTGGGGGTGAAGGTGCCCGCGCCGGAAGAGATGATCGGCGCGCTCGCCGCGCTGCCGCTGCCCGGCCGGGAAGCTGGCCCCGGCGCGCTGCCCGGCTCGGGGGGGCTCGATCCGCTCCAGAACCGGCTCTTCGAGGAGCATCAGATCGAGGTCCCGGTCTTCGCCTGGCCCGGCGGGGGGCAGCGGCTGATCCGGGTCGCGGCGCAGCGCTACAACCGGCGGGCGGACTACGAGCGGCTGGCCCGCGCGCTGGGCAAAGAAGCTCCGGGCAGCGCATCGAATCAGGGCTAGGTTTCCCCCGTGCCGCGGTTCGCTTCGATCGACATCGGAACCAACTCCGTCCTGCTGCTGGTGGCCGAGCGCGGCGCCGACGGGCGCTTTGCGGCGGTGCTCGAGCGCGCCGAGATCACCCGGCTGGGCCGCGGAGTCGACCAGTCGAAGACCCTGGCGCCCGACGCGATCGAGACCACGCTGCAGGTGCTCGAGCGCTACGCCACCGAGGCCCGCGGGCTGGGCGCGCAGGCAATCGCTGCCACCGCGACCAGCGCCGCCCGCGACGCCTCCAACGGCGCCGAGTTCCTGCGCGCGGTCGCCGAGCGCACCGGGGTGAAGGTCGAGATCATCACCGGCGAAGAAGAGGCGCGGTTGTCGTTCGCTTCGGCGTGGGCCGACTTCGGCGGCGCCGGCCCGCTGGTGGTGCTCGACATCGGCGGCGGCAGCACCGAGTTCATCTATGGCGACGGCGCCGGAGAGGTGACCTTCCGCCGCAGCTTCGACATCGGCTCGGTTCGGCTGACCGAGCGCTGGATCCGCTCGGACCCGCCCAGTGCCGCCGAGCGCGCGACGATCACCACCCACCTCGATCAGACCTTCGCCCAGCTGCCCGCTCCGCCGGTGGGCGCGCACCTCGTCGGGGTGGCCGGCACCGTCACCACGATCTGCGCGGTGGCGCGGGCGATCGATCCCTACGACGCGGCGAAGGTGCACGGCGCCCGGCTGCCGGCGACCGAGATCTCGGCCACCCTCGAGCGGCTGTGCGCGCTGCCCCTGGCCGAGCGCCGCACCCTGCCCGGCCTGCAGCCCAAGCGGGCCGACGTGATTCCCGCCGGAGCGATGATCCTCGAGGCCGCCGCCCGGCGCCTCTCGGCCAACGAGGTGCGGGTCAGCGATCGCGGACTTCGCTGGGGCCTGCTGGTCGACCGCTTCGGGCGGCTCGGGTGACCCTCCCCGGCTTCGCCAAGGGGCAGGCCTATTTCGGCCTGGGCGTCCTCTCGATCATCAACCTCCTCAACTACCTCGATCGGTACATCCTCGCCGGGGTGATGGAGAAGGTGCAGAAGCAGTTCGGCCTCACCGACACCGAGGGCGGCACGCTCGCGACGACCTTCATGCTCGTCTACATGTGCGCCTCTCCGCTGGGCGGCTACCTGGGCGATCGGATGCCGCGCAGGTGGCTGATCTCGGGTGCGGTGCTGCTGTGGAGCCTGGCGACGATCGGCTCGGGCCTGGCGACCAGCTTCGTGATGCTGGTGGTGATGCGCGGCCTGACCGGCATCGGGGAAGCGGGCTACGGGACGGTGGCGCCGTCGTTCATCAGCGATCTGTTCCGCAAGGAGCTGCGCTCGCGGATGTTGGCGATCTTCTACACCGCGATGCCGCTGGGGGCGGCGGCGGGGTTCATCATCGGCGGCTGGGTCGGAGAGCGGTTCTCCTGGCAGGCGGCGTTCTTCGTCGGCGGCGCGCCGGGCATCGTGCTGGCGATCGCCTCGCTCTTCCTGCCCCAGCCGGCGCGCGGGGGGATGGACGAGG
The DNA here is from genome assembly GCA_018262385.1 of Myxococcaceae bacterium. Lineage (GTDB taxonomy): Bacteria > Myxococcota > Myxococcia > Myxococcales > Myxococcaceae > JAGSPQ01. The sequence continues at coordinate 5,225 of JAGSPQ010000001.1, forward strand.
GGCCGACGATCGCTCCGGTGTCCTTCGGGCCGGGCTTCAAGGCGCTGCTGGGGAACACCCGGTTCTGGTTCACCACCGCCGGGCTGACGCTGATGACCTTCGGCGTCGGCGGGCTGTCGAACTGGATGCCGAAGTTCCTCTCGTCCGAGCGCGGCTTCACCGGGGGGGAGGCGGGCTTCTACCTCGGCGCCACCACCGTGGTCGGCGGGCTGCTGGGGACGATCGCCGGCGGCTTCCTCGGTGACCGGTGGGATCGCCAGCGCGCCGGAGGGGGGGTGAAGCTCTCGGCGATCGGGCTGGTGATCGCCGCGCCGCTGATGTTCCTCTGCGTGCTGATCGACGGGCGGCTCGCCCTCGCCCTCGGGCTGTTCGCGGCGCAGTTCTTCATCTTCCTCAACAACGGCCCGCTGAACGCGGCGATCGTCAACTCGGTGCCGCCGCACCTGCGCGCCTTCGCATTCGGGATCTCGACCCTCACCCTCCACCTGCTCGGCGACGCCGCCTCACCGATCGTGATCGGGTGGATCAGCGATCACTCCAGCCTCGGCACCGCGATCATGATCAACGCCCTGCCGGTGCTGTGCGGCGGCTTGATCCTGTTCGCCGGCCTCAGGCACTTCGCACATCCGGCGGGGGCAGCGAATCCCCCACCACCCGCGGCCGCAGCTCCGTGACCGTCTTCTCGATCTGGGCGGCCAGCGCCTCGCCGTCCACCAACAGCCGCGCCTTGAGCCGGGACCGGCTGCCGAGGACGAAGAAGGTGACCACGTCGGCGATCGCGGCGCGCCGCCGCTCGAGGAAGTACCGGGTGAAGAAGGCCAGCGGCAGCGCCCCGGCCAGCGCGATCCCGGCGCCAATCGGACCCCACGCCCGCCAGGCGAGGTACGCCAGCAGCGTCTGCCACAGCGGAGTGAGGATCAGCGCCGAGATGAACTTGAAGGTCGCGATCCGGTCTCTGGGCAGCGGGAGCAGGCGGGCGGCGTAGCGCACGGTGAGGAACGGGATCGCGAACAGCACGCACCCGATCGCGAACAGCGGAAAGCCGAACAACAGGCTGGACAGGTTGCGCAGCACGAAGCGGGCGACCTCGGGCCGGCGGTACTGCATCGACAGGTCCTTCGGATCCGCGTTCACCATCTCCAGCCGCGCCCGGAAGCTCACCACCTCGTCCCGCAGCAATTCGAAGCGCTCGGGCTGCTCTTTGCGCAGCAGCTCGACCCCTTTGGCGAACCGGCGCAGCCGCTCGGGATCGCGCGTCTTCTCGCCCACCCGCAGCGAGTAGAGCTGCTCGCCGGTCTCGATCAGCTTCAGGTCTTCCCACTGCTCGAGGTTGAGGGTGACCGCCTTCAGCCCGTCGGCGACCTGGCCGGTGAGCGCCCGCACCCACTCGGCCTCCTGCTCGCCGGCGAGGTCCGCGGGCACCACCAGCTCAATCGGCGCGCCGACCTCGATCTGCACCTTGCTGCGGAAGCGGTGCTTCTGCGCGTAGGTCAGCCCGATCGGGACGATCCGAACCGGGGCTCCGCCGCGCGCGGCCCTGAGCGCGATCCGCGCGCAGCCGGTCTTGATCTCCGACAGCTGCGGATCCGAGTGCGACTTCCCTTCGGGGAAGATGGTGATCGCCTTGCCGGCGATCAGCGCGCTCGCCGCCGCCTCGAGGGTGCCCTCGTTCTTCGCCATCTGCCCCGGGTGATCCTGCTTGCGGTACACCGGCAGCGCGCCCAGCCCGCGGAGCACCGCGCCGAACAGCGGCATCCGGAACAGCGGTTCCTTGGCGAGGAAGGTCACCTGCCGATCGGTCGCGGCGAAGACCAGCGCGGGGTCCAGCAGGCTGTTGGGGTGGTTTCCCACGTAGAGCACCGGCCCGCCCAGGTCCTCGGTCTTTCGCGTCACCTGCAGGATGTAGAAGAGCCGCAGGGCGAAGCCGATCACCGCTCTGACGAGTCGATAGAACACGGCCGCCAGAGTACCGCCTCCCAGGCCCGGGCCGCGTCTAGAACAGGCCGATGTTGAAGTGCACGTTGAACGCCGGCTCGTTCACCACCGCGTCGGGCGCGAGGTTGACTCCGAAGTCGAGCGCCAGCGGCCCGATCGGGGTGACGTAGCGCAGGCCCGCCCCCACCACCGGGCGCAGCGAGAACCCGGTCGGCGGCGAGAGCCAGAGGTTGCCCGCCTCGAGGAACAGACCGAGGTCGAACGCGCCGAACGCGGGCAGCCGCACCTCGGCCTTGCCGAGCACGAAGAGCTCGCCTCCCTGGGAGGCGATCTCGTTGCCCCCCAGCAGCGTCACCGCCGCCGGAGAGCAGCCGATGTTGGTCGCGAGCACCTTGCAGTCGTTGACCTGCTTCTTGTAGCCCTGCCGCTGGTCTTCGGCGATCAGCCCGTCTTCGCGAAACCCGCGCAGGCTCGAGCTGCCGCCGAGGAAGAAGCGCTTCACCGGCGGAGTCACCGAGCCGCTGGTGAGCGGGATGATCGTGCCGCTGCGGCCCGACAGCGCCAGCACCACCTTCCGGTACACCGGCAGGTAGACGCTCAGCGTGCCCGAGAGCTTGAGGAACTGCACCGGCACCGGCTGGTCCTCTTCGTCGCGGGTGACCAGGGGCAAGGTCGTCTCGATCGCCGTCTGGATCAGCACCCCCTTGCGGGGCACCACCACGTCGTCGCGCAGGTCGATGGTGGGCGCGAACCGCACGGTGTGGAGCGCGAAGGTGCCGAACAGGAACCGCAGCCGTTCCTGATCGGAGCGCAGCAGGGGAAAGATGATCCCGCTCGGGTTGTTGACCCGCAGCACGCGCGACCACTCGACCTCGTACTGCAGCTGCAGGGTCAGCTTCGGCCGGGTCCAGTCGATGAAGGGAATGTTGAACACCTTCGACCAGTCCACCCCGGGCACCCCGGCGAAGCGGGTGAAGCGGTACGACTGCCGAAAGACGCGCTCGCCGACGAGGTCGAAGCGGGTGCCGATCCCGAAGGGCAGCAGCCCCCGGTTGGACACCGAGACGTTGCCGCCGCCGCCGAACTGCTCGAGCACGTTGAGATCCGACACGTCGACCTGCCGCGAGAGGGCCAGGCCCGAGGCGGCGAAGACGTTCAGCTTCAGCCGCGCCTGGAGGTTGATCGCCCGCCCGGCGAGGTTCGGGAACTCGACGTCGACGATCAGCCGCGGACCCTCGGCGAGGAAGTAGCCCAGGCCCGCTTCCCCCGACAGCCGCGCCCGTTCCCGGACCTCGACCACGATGTCCTTCACCGCGTCGTGCGACTCGGGCGCGAGGATCCGCACGTCCGCCGCGCGGAAGATCCCTAAGGCCAGCAGGTTGCGCTGCGAGGTGTAGAGCCCTTCCGGATCCAGCGGCTCGCCTTCCTTGAACTCGACCTGGCTGAGGATCACCGACTCGACCGTGCGCTGGTTTCCGCGCACCAGCACCTTGCCCACCGTCACCTGGGGGCCGCTGGAGACCTTGAAGCTCAGGTCGGCGCGGGTCCCTTCTTCCTCGAGCCGCAGCTCGGCTTCGACGCTGCCGTAGAGGAAGCCGCGCCGGGCCAGCTGGCGGGCAAGCGACTGCTTCCACTGCTCGAGCCGGCGAACGCTCAGCGGATCTCCGGGGGCCATCGCGGCCGTGCTGCTCTCGGGGAACCCGGCCGGGCCGCCACCGAACTCGAGCTTGCGCACCAGGGTCTGCGGCCCCTCGAAGACGGTGAAGCGCACCGTCGCTCCCGAGCGGGCGAGCTCGACCTCCTCGAGCTGCACGCTGGCCCTCGCGTAGCCGCGCTCGCGGTAGAGCCGCGCCATCGCCTTGGCGGCCTCGAGGTACGCCGCCTCGACCAGCACCGTCTCGGGAGCGGGCAAGGGCGGATCGCCGAACCGCGGGCTCTTCACCTGCCCCTCGAGCTGCAGCGGGTCGTCGATCGGATGCACCTCGGTGCCGGTGGCCGGAGTGCTCGCCCGCACCACCTCGGCCAGCACCGCGCCGAGCTCCTCCGAGCCGATCCCCTGGTTGCCGACGAAGGTCACCTGGCGCACCACCAGCTGCGGCCCCTCGTCGATCACGAACACCACCACCGCCGACCGGGGGGTGGCGCCCAGGCGCTCGCGCACCGTCACCCGGACGTCGTGGAAGCCGCGGTAGCGGTAGAAGTTCGCCAGCTGGGCAGCGAGCCGATCGGCCACGGTCTGATCGAGCTGCTCGCTGCCGTCCCAGCCGATCACCCGCAGCAGGGCGCTGGGGGCGAACGCGGTGTTGCCGAGGAAGCCGAACTCGATCTTCGGCCCGGCCGAGATCGGCAGCACCAGCACCCCGCCCGGCTCGATCTGCGGCGGATCCACCCGCGCCCGGTAGAAGCGCTCGGCCCGCAGCGTCTCTTTGAGCCGCTCGAGGCCGGCCTCGATCGCCGCCAGGTCGATCACCGACACCAGGTCGAGCTCGAGCTCACGCATCAGCCGCGGCATCGGGATCCCGGGGTCTCCGGCGACCACCACCGCGCTGAGCCGGGTGGGCAGCCCCTCGGCGACGAAGAAGCCGATGTCGATCCCCGCCTCGCCTTCGGTCTCGCGCACCTCGACCTGCGCGTCGCGGTAGCCGCGCCGGCGGTAGATCTGCAGCACCGCCTCGCGGGCCTGGGCGGCGCGCTCGGGGTAGAACTCCGAGTCGGGCGCGAGCCGGGTGGGCGCCAGCACCTCCGCGTCGGTGAGCGCCACGTTCCCTTCGACGTAGATCGTGCCGATCGTCTGCTTGGCCTTGATCTCGAAGATCACCCGCAGCCCGGTCGGGAGGTCCTCGGCGAAGACCTCGACGTCGGCGAAGCGCCCGGTCTCCATCAGCCGCTCGATCGATCGCCGCACCGCGCGCACCGAGAGCCGCTGACCCTTGCGCACCAGCACCAGCCCCGGAGCCTCCTCCAGCACCTTCGGATCTCCGCCGGCCTGCAGCCGCAGCTCGACTTCCTCGACCAGCCCCTCGGTGGGCTGGCCCGCGTCCGGGATCTCGACCGCCACCTGCGCGAGCAGGGCGGCGAGCAGCAGGCTCACTCCCATTCGAAGCGGAACTTCAAGTCGACGCCGGGATTCCCGACGGACGACTCCTGGCTCTGGTTGTCCCACTGCGCCCGCGCAGACACCTTGTCGTTGAACTTGTACTCGGCCTGCGCCTTGGTGCCCCGGCCGGTGACCGGCTGACTGACGCCGACCTTCAGGTTGTCGGTCAGGACCTTCGACTCCCAGCTCACCGACGGCTCGGCCTGGCCGGTCGCCTCGTTGAAGGTCGTCGACAGGTGGACCGCCTGGTCCTTCAGACCGACGTTCTTCTTCAAGAACCGCTGCACCTCGCGCTCGAGCCCGCTGGCCTGGAACAGGGCGTCGGCGGCCAGCCCCGCGCCGGCTTCGGCGGTGGCGCGCTCGCGGGAAGTCACGCCGAGGGTGAGCAGCGAGACCACGTCGGCCTCCGGCAGTGGCGGCTCGGAGCTGAGCGCCAGCTTCGGATCGTCGAGCTTTCCAAACCCCTTCACCCGGACCAGGTACTCGCGAACCTGAGATTGGGCGGTGAGATCGAAGGTGGTGTCCTGCGCGGAAAACTGCACCACCCCGCGCGAGATCGAGAACGCCTGCCCGCGCACGAAGCCTTGCGAGCCTTCGACCGTCTCGAGCGTCCCCAGCAACACCGGCTTCACGTTGGTGCCCGCCAGCTTCAGCTTCCCGGTCAGGCGCGCCCGGGCGAGGTTGTTGTCGATGCGGATGTCGCCCTGGGTGCCGTCGAGGTCGACGTCGAACTTGAGCCACTCGGTGGGGCGATCGTCGGAAGGAGGCAGCCGCATCGACGCCTTGCTCAACAGCGACTCGAGATCCAGCGGCTGGGTGTAGCGCAGCTTGAGCACGTCGAGCGCGCCGGCGAGCTGGAAGGCGCCGGGCTTGCCGAAGAAGAGCAGGCTGCCGCTCACCGACGCGGGCAGATCGGCGCGGGCCTGGACGGTGACCTCTTCGAGATCGAGGCCCAGCTCGACGGCCTTCACCTCGAACCGCTCGAGCCGAATGTCGCCGCGGCCGCGCACCCGGCCGTCGTTGAGGAAGCCCTCGAAGTCCGACAGCAGCACCCGCGCCTCGGAGAACTCGGCCTTGCCCGACAGCGAGCGCACCGCCATCGCCTGGCCGCGCACCTGGAACTTCGCGTCGTGCACTTCGGCCGAGCCGACCAGGGCGGGCGCCTTCACCGTCCCCGACAGCAGCGCGGTCAGATCGAGCCGCCCAGAGCTGCGCTCGACCTGCGAGACGAAGGTCTCGAGCAGCCGCAGATCGACCGAGCCGCGCGCCTTCAGATCGACGTTCACCGGCCCCCACGTCCCTTCGGCGTTGAGCGCGGTGTTCGGGCCGCGCACCGAGAAGCTCGCGACCTCCAGGCGCCCTGCGTCCCACCGCAGGACCACCGGGTATTCGTTGGTCGCGCCCAGCTCGCCCCGCTGAATCGACAGGGTGGTGAGCTCGGCCGCCAGGTGCGACTCGTCGATCGATCGCAGGTTTCCGCTGCCGGTGATCGTCCCGGCCAGCCCGGCGGTCAGGCCCTGGCGCACCGCCCCCGCGGGAAGAAACGCACGCAGCTCGGGCAGCTTGACGGTGAGCCCGCCTTCCCACGGATAGGGCTCTTGGGTCTTCATCGCGACTTCGCCGTTCGCGCCGTCGAACAGCCGGCCCTTCACCCGCAGATCTTTCCCCTCGAGGCGGGCTTCGAGCTTCAGCGGCCCCAGCGGGTGCTTGTTCCAGGTGACCTGCGGCGCCGAGAGCTGGCCGGTGACGATCGGCAGCTCGGTGGTGCCGCTGACGATCGCCTCGAGCGCCAGCGCGCCGGTGAGGCCGTGGGCCAGCGCGAGCTCGGCGCCCACCGCCTCGCCCAGCGAGCCATCGACCAGCCGGGCCCGGAAGTCGAGCGGCCCCGAGAAGGTCCAGCGGCCCTCGGCGGACAAGGTGCCCATCGGGCCGACGAAGGTGGTGGGCTCGAGCGCCAGCGCCGCGCCCTGCTCGAGCTGCAGCGTCACCTTCCCGTCGCCCACCCTCCGCCCGTAGTAGCGGGTGTTCGCCAGCTCGAGGGCGATCGTGGCGTCGACCGCCCTGGCGGGCCCGACGAAGTGCAGCGCGGCGCTGACGTCCCCCTCGAGCACCTGCTGGAACGAGGTGATCGACGGGTGCAGGTGCGCGATCAGGTCGATCAGGTCTTCGGTGCGGCCGCGCGGCACCCCGGCTTCCGCGGTGATGAACAGGCCGTCGCGGCGAAAGGCCAGATCCGCCCGCCCGGCGAAGCCGGTGTGGCCCTTCTGGCCGAACATGTTGGGGAAGCTCAGCACCCCGCGCGAGAACTTCAGCGGGCCCTGCACGACTCCCGCCGCGTAGCCGAACATCTCGAAGTCGCGCACCGCGACCTGGCCATCGATCTTCACGTCCGCGTAGGGCCCGGCGATGCTGACCGAGGCGGTGCCCTGCCCGGCCCAGGGGATCTCGGCGATCGCGCCGAAGTCCGACAGCTGCAACGCGTCGCCGACCGCCTTGACCTCGATGCCGCGGGTGACGTCGTAGAACAGCGTCACGTCTCCGTGCACCTGCGTCGCCGACTCTCTGCCTGCCTGGAGGCGAATGGACGAGAACTCGACCCGGTCGCCGTAGAGGCCAATCTTCAGTGCCGCGTGGCCTTGGGGGAAGGTGAGGATCGTCGGGCCGGCCGAGACCGGGCCGTCCCACGGGCGCGCGGCGAGCACGAAGCGGCCGCCCTTCAAGTCCACCTCGCCGGTCAGCTGCGGCCTGGGGCTCAGGCTCCCGGTGAGCGTGGCGCGCAGGGTGGCGGGGAAGTCGACCCACGCGCCCGACAGCCCGGCGCGATCGAGGACCCGGGCGAACGAGACGTCGTCGGTCTCGACGTGCGCCTTCACCGGATAGCCCGGCTTGAGCTTCAGCTCGCCGCTGACCTTCACCGTGCCGGCGCCGACCCTGGAGAGGAACTCCTCGAGCTTCAGCTCGTCTCCCGACCAGCGCGCGCGGGCGGTGAAGTCCCCCGGCTTGAACTGCCCGAGGCGAATCTGGCTGCCCTGGATCTGCGCGGTGAGCGCCGGGGTGTCGGTGCGGCCGGTGACCAGGATCCGGGTCCACACGTGCCCTTCGGCCGGCTGAAGCCGCGGGCTGCCCGCCAGCCGCGCCAGGCTGGCCACCGGGCTGAAGAGCTGGGCGTTGATCGCCAGCACCGGCGCCGCGTCACACAGCCCCTCGACGGTGCCGGTGAGCGACAGGCGCGCACCCTCGACGTTGGTGTCCCCCCGGGTGACCGACAGCTTCTCGTCGCCGACGTCGAGCTCGCCTTCCAGCATCGCCTTGCCGAGGCTCACGTTGCGCTTGCCGTCGAGTCGCACCTGGCCGCTGCGCATCACCGCCTGCAGCTCGATCGCGTTGCGGCGCGAGCGCCACTCGAGCTCGAGCCCGTCGAGCTGCACCCGCCTCGACTGGGGCAGCGCCAGCACCAGCGAGCCTTCGCTGATCTGCAGGTGCTCGACCTTCACCCGCTTGAGGATCTCGAGCGGACACCCGGCCGCCTTCGGCCCGGGGGCAGCCTGGCTCAGGTCGAGCGTGACCCGCGGGCGCACCAGCCGCAGCCGATCGAGCGTCAGCGACGAGAGGAACACGCTGCGCAGCGACACGTACGCCTCGTCGGCCTCGAGCACCGGCTGGTGGGTCTTCGGATCCGCCAGCGCGATGCGGGTGACCCGAACGCCCTGCTCGAGCGGATCGAGCTCGCAGCGGTCGATCGTCACTTCGAACGGAATCCGCTTCGGCAGCTCGGTGCGAAGCGTCTGGCAGGCCCAGCCGGCGGCGCGCTCGGTGCGCAAGGCAAACACCAGCCCGATCGCGCCCAGCGCAGTCAACAGCAGCGCTACTCGCCAGCGTCGGGACTTGACCACCCACCACTCCCGTCAGAGCTTCCCCAAGCCTTCGAGGTATCGATCGATCTCGGCCAGGTCGACCCCGGCCTTCGCCGGCTTTGACGCAGCAGGTCGGGCCGGATTCATTTCCACCATCGGCGGCGGCGGGGGGGCCGGCTTGGCAGCCAGCACCGCCGCGACCGCGACCGGCGCCGGAGGCGGGGGGATCGCCGCACGAGCAGGAGCAGGAGCCCCAGCGACCGGCGCGGCGGCGACCGGCGGCCGAGCGTGCAGCCCGGTCTCGAGGCCGAGGTTGTTGGCGATCTGCTCGATCAGCGGCCCGTCCATCTCCTGGGTCCGCGCGAGGAACGCCTCGAACAAGGCGTTGTCACACAGGGTGTTGATCACCCGCGGAGTACCGCCGCTGCGCCGGTGGAGCACCTCGATCGCATCGGGGGTGAACGGCATCCGCGGGCAACCCGCCAGCCGCAGCCGGTGCTTCACGTACGCCTCGGTGGAGTCCGAGGTGAACGGCTCGAGGCGGTAGCGCATCGCCACCCGCTGCGCGAGCGGAGCGTCGAGCTTCAGGTTCTTCTCGATCTCGGGCAGGCCGAAGAACACGAAGCTGATCAGCTTGCGCTCGGGCACCTCGAGGTTCAGCAGCCCGCGGAACTCTTCCATCAGCTCGCGGGTCTCGAGCATCTGCGCCTCGTCGATCAGCACGACCGCCTTGCGCCCCTGCTCGTAGATCTGCAGCAGCCGCTGGTAGAGCTGAGAGAGCAGCGCCAGCTTTTCCTGGGCCGGGTTCTCGACTCCCAGCTGCAGCGCGATCCGCTTGAGCAGCCAGTTGGCGGTGATCCCCGAGTGGATGATCACCAGCAGCGCGGCCTCGTATTCCTCTTCCGGAAGCGAATCGAGCATCCGCCGCGCGAGCGTGGTCTTGCCTGCGCCGATGTCGCCGATCAGCACTGACAGGCCCTTCATGTAGCTGACCGAGTGGAGCAGCCGGGTGAGCGCCTGCGAGTGCTGGGTGCTGTTGTAATAAAAGCGGCTCACCGGAGCGTTCGAGAACGGTTCCTGCGTGAGCTCGAAGAAGTCGAGGTACGTCATGGCGGGTTAGAGGTAACCGACCTTGCGGGCCGAGCCGTTCGGTCGCTTCGGGGGCGGGCCTTTGGGCGGACCATCGTCTTCCGGAGTCGCGATCGCGCCCAGCCGCCCGACCATCTGGTCGACGTCGCGGTAGGCGGGATCGATCGCCTGAACCTTCAGGTACTGGCTGAGCGCCTTGCCCAGGCTCCCGCTGCTCTCGAACACGCCCCCCAGCTCGTACCGCAGCGCCTTCTCGACCTCGGGGGTCGCGTGCTCGCTCGTCAGCGCCGACAGGTAGCTGTCGATCGCGGAGGTCGGGTCGCCCTTCATCATCTGCAGCGCGGCCATCATCGACAGGCAGTCGACTTCCTTCCGCTTCCCGATGCTTCCCTGGCGCGCGACGACGAACTCGCCGATCGCGTCGTCCATCAGCCCCATCTCTTTGTAGGCGATGCCCAGGTCGTAGTGGGTGTCGACGTCCTCGGGCTTGACGACCTTCTCCAGCCCCTTCTTGAAGTCGGCGAACACCTCTTCGACCGAGTACTGGAAGTCCTCGGAAGGAACCTCGGCGACCTCGGAGATCGGCTGCTCCTCCATCTCGCCCAGCTCGCTCGCCAGCTCGGCGGCGAGATCGAACGCGTCCTTCGTCTCGCTCGCGCCGTTGCTGACGCCGTTGGTCGCGCCGTGGCTTTCCTCTTCGACGTTCTGCTCGGGCGCGGCAGCGGGCTGGCCTCCGGCTTCGGCGGCCGCGATCTGCGCCATCAACTCGGCGGCGCGCTGGTGACCGGGGTAGGCGATCTGCACCGTCTCGAGGATCTCGCGCGCTTCTTCGAACAGCCCCTGCTCGACGAAGAAGGTGGCCTCGTCGCACTCTTCGCCGGCCGGATCGTCCTCGGGAGGAGCCACCACCGGCTCCTCGACGACCACCGCTTCCTCCTCAATCGCCCGCTGCGGGTGGGTGGGCACCGCATCGATCGGCGCGTAGTGGGCGGTCGGAGCGGGAGGCTCGTCCCACGACTCGTCGGGCGCAGCCGCCTCAGCGGCCTCCAGCTCGGGCTCGGGCTCGGGCTCCTGAACCAATTCCGGCTCGGGCTCGGGCTCGGGCTCGGCTTCGAACGCGTCGCGGTAGGCCTGCGGCGGAGGAACGAACGCCGGCTGCTGAGCGGTCAGCCCCAGGCGGAGGCTCGACGGCACCTTCGTCATCTGGGTCACCGGCTCGTCGTCCGCGATGAACTCGTCGGCGATCTCGCTCTCTCCGGTCTGAACCTCGACCTCTTCCGAAGGGAGGTCGATCGGCCCGGTGTGCTCATTGACGTCCGCGCGCACCGGCGCAGAGACCTCCACCTCGTCGGGCACCGGCGGGTCTTCGATCGAGTACTCGCTGGCCTCCTCGAACTCGGACTGCTCGGCCATCGCCTCGTCGGCGATCAGGTCGGGGCTGACGACCTGATCATCGCCGCCATCGGAGGCGTTGAGCGCCATGTCGTCGCTGGCGAGCAGATCTTCCGGCGCGTCGGCGACGATGATCTCTTCTTCGCTGCTGTCGACGAGGATCGCGTCCTCGGCGACATCGGCCTCGATCTCGTCGCTCTGCGGCACCATCCCCGCACGCAGCGACGAGAGGAACGCCGGCACCTCGGGGTGTCCCGGGTTCTGCTGCAGCATCGTCTGCAGGTACGGCTGCGCCCGCGAAGCGTCGCCTCGCCGGGTGTGAAGGCGCAGCACGTTGAGCAACTGCTCGGCGGCCTGGGCCTGATTCCCGGCTGCGACGTAGATGTGGTACGCCTTTTCGTGCGCGTCGATGTTCTCCGGGTCGATCGAGAACACCTTGCGCAGATGCTCCAGCGCTTTGTCGTGGAGCCCGTACTTCACGTAGACGTCGGTCTCGGTCAGCAGCTTGCCGAGGTTCTCTCCTGCCGGCGCGCGTCCGGGCGGCGCCTGCGCCTGGGGCTGAGCGGACGGAGCCGCCGCGGGGGCCGGCTGGGCGGCACGCGCCGGGGCAGCCGCCGGGGCCGCCCGCGCGGGAGCCGCCGCCGGAGTGGGCGGCCGGCGCGAGGTGACCTCGGCGTCGTTCGGATCCAGCTGGGCGACCTTCTGCCAGATCGCCTCCGACTCGTCGTTGCGGCCCTTCTCCGAGTAGACCTTGGCGAGCTCCTTGTAGACCGAGATCGTCTTCGAGGTCTGACCCAGCCCCTGAAACGCGGTCGCCAGCAGCCGCAGCGTCTCGATGTCGCGCGAGTCGGCCTTGAAGCAGACCTGGAGCTTGGCCAGGGCGCGCTTCTGATCGCTCTTGCTGAGGTAGATCTCGGCGAGCTCGCGGGCCAGCTGCAGGTTGTTCGGCTCGAGGGTGCTGATCCGCTCGGCGACGCGCAGGTAATCGTCGGTGCGGTTGTTTCGCTTCAGGTGCTCGGCCGCGCGGCGGAACTCGGTCACCGCCTCGGTGTTCATCTGCTCGCGCGCGTAGAGCTCGGCGAGCTTGATCCGCGAGGCGACGTTCTCGGGATCGAGATCGACCATCTTCCGCAAGGTGTCGAGGGACTTCTTGGTGTCCCCCGCCTTGTCGTAGTGGTTGGCGACGATCTGGTAGTACGCCATCGCTTCGCTCATCAGCTGCAGCTGCTGGTGGAGCTCGGCGAGCTTCAGGTTGACGTCGATCAGCGACGGATCGAGCTTGAGAACCTGCTTGTAGAGAGCAACGGCCTTGAGGAAGAAACCGTCGTTGCTGTAACTCTCGGCGACCTTGGTGAAATAGAAAGCCGCCTGGGTGTTGTCGTTGTTCTTTTGGTACAGCTCTCCCATCTTCTGGAGGATCCGGACGTCCTTCGGATCGGCCTCCAGAACTTTCTGGTACTCCTTGATCGCTTTGTCATAGGCGCCCTTCGCGACCAGCTTCGCGGCGCCTTCAATGATCTTGTTCTTGTCCAAGGAGCGGTAACGACTCGCGTTTCAGTTGAAAAATGCCAGTGACGGCGGAGGGCACAGGCTAGCAGAGGCCCCCTGAGGTGGCCACTATGCGAACAGCGGCTGTTACGGGGTTTCTTCGATCGCTTTTCGCAGCCGCTGGGTGCCGGTTTCCGAGGCGTGGAGCCGTTCGACGAAGCGGGTGTCGTACTCGCCACGCACGAACGCGTCTTCCAACAGCGCCGCGCGATGGAAGGGGATGTTGGTGCGGATCCCCTGGACGACGTACTCGGCGAGGGCGCGCCGCATCCGCTTGATCGCGGTGTCCCGGTCTTCACCGAAGCTGATCAGCTTGGCGAGCAGCGAGTCGTAGTGCGGCAGCACGGTGTAGTTCTCGTACGCCGCCGAGTCGACCCGCACCCCGAGGCCGCCCGGGGCGCTGTAGGCGGTGATCTTCCCCGGCCACGGCGCGAAGGTGATCGGATCCTCCGCATTCACCCGGCACTCGATCGAATGCCCGGACATCTTCACGTCCGCCTGCTGGAGCTTGAGCGGCATGCCAGCCGCCAGCTGGATCTGGGTCCGGACCAGATCCACCCCGGTCACCATCTCGGTCACCGGGTGCTCGACCTGAACCCGGGTGTTCATCTCCATGAAGTAGAAGCGGCCCGTCTCGTCCATCAGGTACTCGATGGTGCCGAGGTTGTTGTAGCCAATCTTCTTCATCGCCTCGAGCGAGACGCGGCCCATCTCTTCGCGCAGCTCGGGGGACACGCCGGGTGAGGGGCTCTCTTCGATCAGCTTCTGGTGCCGGCGCTGGACGCTGCACTCGCGCTCGCCCAGGTGGATCACGTGGCCGTGCTCGTCGGCGACGATCTGGATCTCGATGTGGCGCGGCCGCTCGACGTACCGCTCGATGTACATGTCGCCGTTGGCGAACGCCGCCACCGCCTCGGCCGACGCGGTGGAGAACGCCTGGGCCAGCGCGCGCATCTCGCGGACGATCTTCATCCCCCGCCCACCGCCGCCCGCCGCGGCCTTGAGGATCACCGGGAAGCCGATCTCGGCGGCGAAGGCCTCGGCCTCGGTCGGATCCTTCAGCACCCCCGGCGAGCCCGGCAGCAGCGGCAGCCCGGCCTGGCGCGCGGCCTCGCGGGCCCGGACCTTGTTGCCCATCAGCCGGATCATCTCGGGCCTGGGGCCGATGAAGTGGATCTTGCAGTTGCGGCAGACCTCGGCGAACTCGGCGTTCTCCGAGAGGAAGCCGTAGCCGGGGTGAATCGCGTCGGCGCGGGTGATCTCTGCGGCCGAGAGGATCGCCGGGACGTTGAGGTAGCTCTCTTTGCTCGACGGCGGGCCGATGCAGACCGCTTCGTCGGCGAACCGCACGTGGAGCGCGTTGGCGTCGGCGGTCGAGTGCACCGCCACCGTCGCCACCCCGAGCTCCTTGCACGCGCGGATCACCCGCAGCGCGATCTCACCCCGGTTGGCGATCAGGACTTTCTTGAACACTGTGGCTAGGCCGGTTCGATGCGGAAGAGCGGCTGCCCGAACTCCACCGGCTGCGCGTTCTGAGCGAGGATCTCGACCACCTTCCCGGCGACCTCGGACTCGATCTCGTTCATCAGCTTCATCGCTTCGACGATGCACAGCACCTGGCCCTTCTTCACCACCGTGCCGACGTCGACGAACGAGGGCTGATCCGGAGCAGGGGTGCGGTAGAAGGTGCCGACGAAGGGCGAGGTGATCAGGTGCCCCTTCTTCTCGACCGGCGCCTCGGGGGCGGCCGCGGTGGGCCGCATCGGCGCCGACGGGCGGGGCTTCTCGAGGTGCTGGGCGGACGAGGTGACGTGCACCGAAGGCGCCGACGAGGTCATCACCGGCTGCATCAGGTGGGTCACTGCCGGCGGCCCGCGCAAGATGAACAGCTTCTCGCGGCCGTTGCGCCAGACCAGGCGGGTGACTTCCGACGCCTCGAGGATCTCGACGATCTGCCGCAGCGACTCGACGTCGAGCGAGCTGGCCCCACCGCTGGATCGCACTTCGACTGCCGGTGCGTCGCTCGCGATCTTCTTCTTCTTGTCGACCATGGTTCTTGTCAGCCGCCTGTGGCGACGCGCGTGAGGTACTTGCCGTCGCGGGTGTCGATCTTCAGGACGTCGCCTTCGTTGATGAACAGCGGCACCATCACCTGGTACCCGGTCTCGAGGATCGCCGGCTTCAGCGCTCCGGACACCGTGTCGCCGCGCGCGCCCGGATCGCACTTCTTGACCGTCAGGTCGACCGAGTTGGGCAGCGAGACGGCCAGCGCCTTGCCGTTGAAGAACAGGATGTTGGCGTTGACGTTCGGCTTGAGGAAGTTCTTCGAGTCGCCGAGCACCTTCGAGGACACGAAGGTCTGCTCGAAGCTCTTGTTGTCCATGAAGTAGTAGTCGTCGCCCTCGACGTACAGGTACTGCATCTCGAACTCTTCGATGTCGGGGCGGCCGACCTTGTCGCCGCTCTTCATCGTCGGCTGGAGCACCCGGCCCGAGATCAGGCTGCGAATCGAGGTGCGGACGAAGGCCGAGCCCTTGCCTGGCTTGACGTGCTGAAACTCGACGATCTCGAAGGGCTCGCCGTCGATCTCGATCTTCATGCCCTTCTTGAATTCAGATGTATCGATGACGCCGGCCATGTGTGCTCACTCGTGCAAAAACTTCGCGGTAAGGCGCGGTCGTGTAGCCGACCACAGCCTCTTCGAGCAAGCCGCATTTCGGGCCGCCGTCGGGCGGTTCTACAGCTCGCTCTTCACCTTCGGAGCGGTGACCCTCAACACGTAACGGGCCTTGCCGTAGTTGCCACTGGGCTTGAGGCCCAGCACGAGGAAGTACTCGGGCGTCACCATCCGCATCAGGGTGATCAGGTGCTCGGAGTTGACGCTCACTTCGGTGATCGGCCCGGTCTTGAGGACCTCGGCCGCGTTCTTCAGCTGGGTGAGGATGTTGGCGTACTCGACCCAGGCGGTGGTGATCTCGAGCGACGCCGACTGCGCCGCCGCCGCCGGGGCCTGGAGGGTCTCGACCGCGATGCCGTCGAAGCCCATCACGCTGCAGGCGATCGCGCCGTCGACCTGACCGACGATCGATTCGAGGTGACTGAGGAAGCTCACTTGGTGGGGCAGACCATGGCAGCGCTGCAGACCAGGGGCGAGCCGTCCTGGCCGCCGATGTTGCCGCAGAGCCCGGTCGGGCAGAAGAACTCCCCCGCCGCACAGGTGGTGCCACTTCGGTAGACCGTGATCGGGTAGGTGACCGGGGTCGAGGCGATGCGGCCGCCCGAGTTGATCTTCCCCCGGAACTCGACCTTCACCCGCACCTCGGCACGGTCGCCCGCATTCGGCAGCGCGAGGCCGAGCTTCTCGATCGCCAGCGGCCCGAACATGTTCATCCCGATGTGCTGGGTGTCGCCCGGGAGCGCGACGATCGCCGTCGGGACCAGCTCGGGCTCTAGCACGATCGAGCTGGGCACCGTCACGTAGGTGAG
>JAGSPQ010000650.1 GCA_018262385.1 Myxococcaceae bacterium
TAGTCGCTGTTGTAGAGCAGCTTGCCGAGCATGTCGGACAGCTCGTTGTAGTAGCGGCCTTCCGAGGTGTAGGTGAGCCAGGCGCGCAGATCGATGGCGATCTTCTGGTGCATCGCCGCCCGCTCGAAGAGGTTGAACTCGTTGCCGAAGGCGAAGCCGCCGACGTGGGGCGGGGTGACGCCGGTCTCCTCGCGATCCCAGATCGCGACCCCGCAGTTGCCGGGCTTGCCCATGCGGCTCGCCGAGGCGTCGTCGCAGTTGCTGTACGCGCCCGGCCCGAGCCAGGGGAGGGTGTAGTGGAGCACGAAGTAGGGATCGAGCGGCCCGATCCGCTTCGAGATCGAGGTCGAGAACTTGTAGCGGTGGATCCGGTCGCCGATCGGGCCGCGCTTGTCGCTGGCGGTGACGATCGACGGGTTGAGCGCGGGAGAGGTCGGCGCGGTGTAGTCGACCGAGACCACCCAGGTCGGCTTGGTGTCGTCCCGGGCCTGGCTGAAGAACGCGTAGGCGAGGCCGAAGGTCAGATCGCCCAGGCCGCCGCGGTAGCTGGCCGAGGGATTTCCCATCGCGTCCCCGACCTCGAACAGCCGGCCGGTGCCCGCGCCGGGGGTGGTGCACCCCATCCCCGAGGCGTCGGCGCAGTTGCGGTAGATCGTGGTGTTGGTGGGGTCGGTGTCCTGAGAGAAGTTCCAGAGCCGATCCTGCTGAAAGACGATCGGCACCCCGAAGTGGAACTCGAGGTCCTTGTAGAGCCCGATGTGGGCGTCGAGGGTGAGCCGCACGTCGTAGAGGACGTAGCGCAGCTCGCTGACGTCGGTGAGCCCGCCCTCGCGCGCCTCGTACCACTCGCGGGTGATCTTCCCCTTGTCCTGGGTCCGCTCGAAGCCGACGTCGAGGTACATCCCGAACGGGTGCTTGTCGTCGAAGGACGAGGCGACGCGCGTCGCCTCCGCGGCTTGCACGCTCAACGACCCCAGGCACAGCAAAACCACGCAACGACGCATCGAGGTCTGGACGGTAGTGACGCGGGCGAGGAGGGTCAAGAAAGGGTCTGCTCGGGGAGGTGTTTTAGCGGACGGTGACTTTCGGCCGCTTGAAGCAGACCAGGGTCGCCCCGCCGCCCACCGAGCTGCCCTGCTGCGAGACCGGAGGGCGGAAGGCCATCGAGACCATCTCCCACCCTTCGTCCCCAGCGCGCTGCAGCTCGGGGTTGGCGGGCTTGGGATCGAAGTCGACGCACCAGTGCTCCCACTGGGCAGGGCGGGTGGTGGC
This sequence comes from Myxococcaceae bacterium, assembly GCA_018262385.1. GTDB lineage: Bacteria > Myxococcota > Myxococcia > Myxococcales > Myxococcaceae > JAGSPQ01. The sequence continues at coordinate 1,273 of JAGSPQ010000650.1, forward strand.
GCAGGCCGCGAGCAGCAGCAGCAGCCACGGCAGGGCTCTCATGGGAGCGCTCCGCTCACTCCCACGTAGAGCTGGCCGGGGGCGGCGAAGATCGTCACCGGGGCCGGCGCCTTCTGCCCGCCCAGGCCGAACATCAGCCCCGCGGTGGCGATGCCCGCCGCCGCCACGCCGGTGAAGGCGTAGCCGAGCAGCGCGTTGGTCTTGCCCTGCTCGCGCACCGAGATCGCCTGGCCCAGGGGCGCGGTGCCGTTGTTGAGCGAGGCCTCCTGGCCCCTGGCGGTAAAGAGGAAGTAGGCGGCCGCGCCGCCGGAAGCGACGCCGATCGCGAGCGGAATGATCGCCAGCGCGCGCATCCCCGGGCCGGAAGGCGCCGGAGCGACCACCGCCGGCGGGGGCCGATCGGGCTCGGGCGGCTTGACCGCGGCGAGCCGGGCGGCCTCTTCGTCCTTCTTGCGCTGCTCCTCGGCGGCGCGCTGCTTCTCGGCCTCGACCCGCAGCCGCTCTTCCTCGCGCTGCTTGTCGAGCTGGGGCCCGAGCAGCCGCTGCACGTTCTCGAGCGCCTTGTTGAAGACCTTCTCGACCTTGGGCGAGACCTCCAGCGGCAGCTTCGCCTCGGGCTCCATCGACAGGCCGGTCTTGAACGCGTTGAGCGCCTTGTCTTCCTTGCCCATGTCGGCGAACACGATCCCTTCGTAGAGGGCGATGCGGGCGTCGTCGCTGGCCCCGGTGGACTTGGTCTTCGCGCGCTGGATCTGCTTGAGCGCCTTCTCGTACTCGAGGTTCTCGTAGAGGGTGACCGCGGCGTTCAGGTACTTCTTCACTTCCGCGCTCTGGGCGCGCGCCGGCATCGAGAACGCGAGCACGGCGCCGAGCGCCGCCACGACCAGGGGCTGCCGCATCGTCACTCCTTGAGGTTGTACTTGAACGAGGTGTCGCCGGGATGGAACTGCTGCTCCAGCTCGACGTCCTTCTTCAGCTGCGGGTTGACCAGCCGGATCTTGTGCTTGCCGACCGAGACCTGCACCGGGGGAAACGGGGTCTCGCCCAGCTCTTTGCCGTCGAGGAACACCTGTGCGAACGGGCGGATCCGGAACTCGATGCGCAGCAGCCGGGGCGCCGCCACCGCAATCGGCTTCGGCGCGCCGGCGTCCACCACCGGCACGGGCACGGGCACGGGCACGGGCACGGGATCCAAGACGGCGAGGGCGACGGCGGCATCGGGGAGCTCTGGCGCGGGCGGCCCGGCGTCGATCGCGATCGTGACCGGCGGAGGATCGACGAGAATGGCGACCGGGTCGCCGGTCTGGCTGAACCACACCACCGCGCCCAACAGCGCTGCCCCGGCGGCGGCGCCGACCGCGACCATCGGCAGCATCGACTTCTTCGACTGGGTCTTCGCGCGCCGGACGTCGACCGCCTCCAGATCGCGGGTCGAGTCGGTCATCATCTTCGCTTCGGCCGGGGTCATCTCGCGGCGAAACGTCTTGTCGATCGGGGCGTCGCCGGTCGAGGGAGAGACCTTCGCGGCTACGTCCGAGACGGGGGTCGGGGGGACCAGCTGGTTGACCAGGTCCGCCAGATCCGACGGGTGGATGTGGGCGCCGGTGGAGGCGATGTACCGCTCGAGGTCGGCCTGCAGCTCCTTGCAGGTCGAGTAGCGCAGCTCGCGGTTCTTCTCCAGGCAGCGGGCGATGATCGCATCGAGCGCCTCGGGGATGTCCGAGCTGCGCTCGCGGACCCGGATGAACGGGGTCTCGTTCATGATCGCCTGGATGATGCTCACCTCGCTCGAGGCGTCGAACGGCCAGGTGCCGGTGGTCAGCTCGTGGAGCACCACCCCGAGGGCGAAGACGTCGATGCGGCGATCGATCGGTTTGCGGCCCAGCTGCTCGGGCGGCATGTACGCCATCTTCCCCTTGATCACCCCCGAGCGGGTCAGGCTCGGCTGGGCGCTCGCCTTGGCGATGCCGAAGTCGACCACCTTCACCGCGCCGTTGCGCGAGACGAGGATGTTGTCGGGGCTGATGTCGCGGTGGATGAGGCCGATGTGCTTGCCGTCTTCGCCGTGGAGCTCGTGGGCGAAGTGGAGCCCTTCGGCGGCGTGGCTGGCGAGGCGGGCGGCGATCGGAAACGGGATCCGGTGGCCCTGCTCGATCGCGGCAGCGTTGAGGACGCGCAGGTTCGCGCCGTCGATGTACTCCATCGCCAGGTAGTACTGACCGTCGGCCTGGCCGAAGTCGAAGATCTGCACCACGTTGGGGTGGTTGAGCTCGGCGGCGAGGCGCGCCTCCGAGAGGAACATGTTGGCGAAGTGGGGGTCGGAGAGGAAGTGGGGGAGGATCCGCTTCACCACCAGCTTCT
>JAGSPQ010000651.1 GCA_018262385.1 Myxococcaceae bacterium
GCTGAAGGCGCCGTCTGACGCGCGGCTGCGGCACTTCCACCAGCGGGTCGCCACCCAGGGGCAGCTGTGCCTGGTGCGCTGGCCCCGGGGGCGGGAGATCGCCGCCGCCTGCGGCCAGCTGGTGCTGTCAGCAACCGGACAGGGATTCGAAACGAATTAGCCGTGGTGTGCTTGAATCGCGCGGCTCATGGCCCGCGGAGTGCTCTGCCCCAAATGCGCCACGGTCGCTCCGGCCACCGCGGCCTCCTGCCCGAAGTGCGGCACCGTGCTCGGGGCGGGTGGGGTCGAAGACTCGACCGCGTTGAGCAAGAAGCCGAAGGAGCGACCGCTCAACCACGGCTCGGCGATGACCCTCGACGACGAGGCTCCGAAGTCGAGCACCCAGCCCCACAAGCCCTTCAGCCCCGACGCGACGTTCACCGACCATGATCACGAGGGCGCGACGATCGACGTCGACAGCCACGAGCTGAACGAGGCCCAGCGGCAGAAGCTGCAGCCCCCGGCCCCGACGCTGGCGAAGGAGCCGCCGGGCAAGACCGGCTCCACTCCGCGCCGCACCGTCAACTCCAACCCGGCCGCCCGGGCCCTGGGGCCAATCCCCGCGGCCAACGCGCCCGTTCCCCGCCGCAGCGGCGCCCTCGCCAATCACCAGGCCGCCGTCGCTGCCGCCGCCGCCGCGCCGCCTCCTGCCCGCAAAGACCCGATGACCGGGGAGAAGCTCGGCGCGTACATCGTCGAGGAGAAGATCGGCACCGGCGGGATGGGCGTCGTCTACAAGGCGCGCCAGCCGCAGATCGGCAGCACCGTTGCGATCAAGATTCTTCGCGGCGACGTGATCGCCGACAAGCGCGACATGGAGCGCCTGCTCGACGAGGCGCGGGTGGTCAACGCGATCAAGCACCGCGGGATCATCAACATCTTCGGCGCCGGCGAGCTGTCCGACGGGCGGCAGTACCTGGTGATGGAGTACCTCGACGGCGAGACGCTCGAGAAGCGGCTCGAGCGGGTCGGCAAGCTGTCGGCCGCCGAGGCGATTCCGATCCTCGACGAGGTGCTGGCCGCGCTCGCCGCCGCCCACAGCACCGGGATCGTCCACCGCGACCTGAAGCCGGCGAACATCTTCCTCGTCAAGCAGAGCGACGGGCCCGACCTGATCAAGCTGCTCGACTTCGGCCTCGCCCGCCGCCAGATGCAGGAGGTCAGCCGGATCGCCGGCACCCCCGACTACATCTCGCCCGAGCACGCGCGCGGCCGCCCGGCCGGCCCTCCGGCCGATCTCTACGGCTTCGGGATCCTCGCCTTCCACCTCCTCACCGGGCAGCTGCCGTTCAAGGGCAACACGCCGATGGAGATGATGGAGCAGCACGTCCACTCTCCTCCTCCGGTGCCGGCCGAGGTCAACCCGTCGATTCCTCCGGCGATGAGCGGGCTGATCCTCGCGCTGCTCGCCAAGGATCCCGCCAAGCGCCCGGACGCCGATCGCGCCAAGCTCGACCTCAAGGCCGCCGGCCGCCAGCTGCAGGCCCAGCTCGAGCTCGCCGAGTCGCCCGATGGCGCCACCCCGAAGGAAGGGCGCCCGGCGATGACCGCGCTCAACTCCGCCGAGCTCGACCCCCGGCTGAAGGCGCTGGCCCGCAAGGCCGACCTCGCCAAGTTCCTGCGCACCCTCGCCCGAAACTGGCCGTGGGTGCTCGCCGGCATCGGGCTGCTGTGGATCCTCGGAGTGGTGATCTGGATGCTGGCCACCCCCGCCGTGCCGGTGCCCCACGCGCCGATTCCGATTCCGATCAAGAAGGCTCCGCCCCCGGCCGCCCCGGTGAAGGTCGAGCCCCCCCCGGCCGAACCGGCCAAGGCCGAGCCGGCGCCGGAGCCCACGCCCGCGCCCACCCCGGAGCCCACGGCGGAGCCCACGCCCGCGCCCGCCGAGCCGGTGACCGAGAAGACGGAAGATCCGGTGGAGGTCAAAGCCTTCGAGGACCCGGCCGCGGCCGCTCCCCCCAAGCGGGACCCGGCGAAGGCGGCGGCGCTGAAGGAAGAGAAGGCGTTGGACCGGTGGCGGCTCGAGATGCGCAACCAGATCTCGTTTCAGGACTCCCGCCTCACCGGCGACCTCGACCAGTTCCGCCCGGCGATGAACGCGATCAACGCCGACGTGGCGAACGTCACCAACGCGCAGGGGCAGCAGTCGCTCGAAGGCCGGCTGAAGGACCTCAAAGCGAAGATCGAGCAGGCCATCGACCGGCAGTAGCCGCCGCTTTCCACCGAATTAGGCAGGGCTTGCCCGTCGGAGCAGGGGGGTGTAGCTGCGCTGGTCTCATGGCCAAGGAAGCGAAGAAGAAGTCCGAGTCGCCGAAGAAGGACTTTCCGCGCCCCGCACTCGTCACCCACTCCGACGCGCTGCCGCTCGACGGCGCGCTGCTGCGGACGATGTACGAGAACATGGTCAAGGCCCGCGCCCTCGAGGAGCGGCTGATCGCGATGTACAAGTCTGGCCACGGCTACTTCTGGATCGGCGGCCCCGGCGAAGAGGCGTTCAACACCGCGCTCGGGATGCTGATCAAGAAAGGCCAGGGCCCGGCCTTCGACTACCTCCACTTCCACTACCGGCAGTCGGCGACCCTGCTGGCGATGGGCGAGGAGCCGCTGGGTGCGCTGCGGCAGATGAAGAACACCGCCACCGACCCCTACTCGCACGGCCGCAACTTCGCCGGGCACTTCAGCAAGCGGGAATGGAACCTCGCCCCGGTCAGCTCGCCGATCGAGGTCCAGTACGCGATGGCCCCCGGCACCGCGATGGCCCAGCGGCGCTTCGGCGGCGACGGGATCACCATCGTCACCGGCGGCGATGCCGGCACCGCCGAGGGCGACTTCGCTTCCTGCCTGATCTGGTCGACCCGCCCGGGCAACGAGCTGCCGGTGCTGATCTGCGTCACCAACAACAAGTGGGGGATCTCGACCCCCTACGCCACCCAGCAGGGGGTGGAGAAGATCTCCGATCGCGGGGTCGCGTTTCAGATGCGCACCAAGACGATCGACGGCAATGATCCGATCAGCGCCTACCTCGAGCTCAAAGAGGCGATCGAGTACGTCCGCACCGAGCGCAAGCCCTACCTGGTCGAGGCGAACGTCTCCCGGCTGTTCGGCCACTCGTCGGCCTCGGGCGCCAACTTCGCCACCGGGGAGCCCGACTGCAACCGGCTGTTCGAAGAGCGCCTGCTCAAGCACGGCGTGCTGAAGAAGGGCGAGCCCGAGGCGCTGAAGGCGAAGTGGACGGACACCATCGCCGATCTGGCGCGGCAGGTCCGCGACGAGCCGCAGCCGGAAGGCAGCGACATCTTCAAACACATTTTCGCGGAGTAACGATCAATGGCGAGCATGGCCCAGGCCATTCGTATGGCGCTGCACTACGCCGAAGAGAACCTCGGCGTGACCGACATCTTCGGAGAGGACGTCGGCCCTCCGCTGGGCGGCGTCTTCACCGTCACCCAGGGGCTGAAGACCACCTGGAACTCGCCGCTCGACGAGCGCGGAATCATCGGCGCCGCGATCGGGCTGGCGATGGCGGGGCAGCGCCCGGTCGCCGAGATCCAGTTCTGCGACTACATCTACAACACCATCGACCTGCTGAAGAT
>JAGSPQ010000652.1 GCA_018262385.1 Myxococcaceae bacterium
GTCGCCAGCTTGTCGGTGACGGTGAGGATCCGGTTCCACATCATCGCCTGCGCGCCGCGGTGGTCGTTGTGCGAGTAGTCGAACGCGAGCGGCGGGTTGGCGAAGGTGCTGCCGAACAGCACCAGGTTGAAGTTCGGCCCGATGGTGACCGCGCAGCTGACCCGGTTCTTGATCAGCAGGAACGCGGCGGCGGCCTGCCCCTCGAACGGATCATTGAAGAAGTTGGGGAACACCGTGCGCAGCTGCGCCGCCTCGGGCGCCGCTCCGAGGCCGAACTCGGCCAGTGGAATTCCCTGGGCCGGCGCGTCGGGAAGGATGTTGAGCCGGGTGATCAGGTCCATCGCCTCCAGCTTCTGCTGCGGCGTGCCGCGGTGATCGAACCAGCGCTTGAGCCGATCGGACTTGGCGAAGGTCTGCGCGAACACCGACTCGGGGTCGAGCTTCTCGTTGCGGACCTTCCGGGCCAGCGCCAGCAGCTCCTTGTCCGGAGCGCCCTTCAGCCCCTTCGAGCCGTCCAGCCCCAGCGGGAACAGCTTCGCGTCCGCCACGCCCTCGGCGAAGGCGTAGGAAGGCAGCGAGTCGTCCGCGCCGCGCTCGAGGTACCCGCCGGTGCCCATGTTCACGTTCGGAATCGGGAAGTCGGCCCCGTACTCGGCCGCCATCGCCTCCTGCATCGTCCGCCCGTTCCACGCCCCGTTGCCGGTCAGCGATCGCTTCTGGGCGATGATGTGGTTCACGCTGGTGCCGGTGCAGGTGGCGACCAGGATGTTGTCCCGGTACTTGGTCATGAACGGCGTCTGATCGACGTTCACCGGAAACGGAATCGCGCCCAGGTTCGCGGCCGAGTACTTCACCGCGCGCAGCGGCGAGTTGGCGATCGAGGCCACCGACGCATCGGGGAAGACGTTGAGGGTGTTGGGCGTCGCGCACTCCGACTGCCGCACCGCCAGCGCGCTGTCGATGATGCTCGCGCCTCCGCTGGCCGAGATCACGATCAGGAACTTCGCCGGCTTGTGGAGCGCGTCCTTCCGCGATCCGCCGTGCCAGCCCTTCTCCTCCGGCGTCAGCACCTGCTCCCGGCACCCCGAGAGGAAGGGCGACAGCCCGGCCGCGCCACCCGCGGCGCAAATCGAGAGCGCCTTCATCATCTCTCGCCGACTCAGACGTCCGTTGTTTTTCAGGGCCATGGTCGCTCTCAGTAGAAGACGGACTCGACGGAGGTGAGGACTGCGAAGCACGACAGGGTCATCCAGCTCTTCGCCGCCTCGGGCTTGTTGGTCGCCAGCACGTCCGCGTACAGCCCGGTGAGATGGCCGACCTCGGCGTCGGTCACCGGCCGCAGCAGCACCTGCTTGTAGAGCAGGTCGAGCGCGGTCTTCACCTCGGGCGCGTTGACGTTGACCAGCTTCCCGGAAGCGTCGAGCGCCAGCCCGCGGAAGATCAGCGCGGTGGTGGGAGTGGCCAGATCCGCCGTCACCCGCTGGATGCAGGCCCCCAGCGCCATGCGATCGACCACCAGCGGAGAGGTCAGCCCGGTGAACGCCACCGGCTCGTAGAGCCCGATGTTGTAGGGATCCACCCCGCCGAGCGCCAGTTGATGGACGATCGTGCACGGGTAGAGCCCCAGCTCGTTGCACACCGCGACCTGGGTCAGCCCGAGGCTCTTGGCGAAATCGGCGTTGATCCGCTCGTTGCGCTTGAAGCGGACCAGGCCCTTCGCCGAGGCGGCGAAGGTCGCGCTGCCTCCTCCGGCTCCGCCGCCGACGCCTGCCCCGCCGCCCGCTCCGCCCCCGGAGCCGCCCGAGCCGCCCGCCGCGCCGCCACCGCTGCCGCCGCCCGCGCCCCCGTCAATCCCGCCGAGCGGAACCGGGCAAGCCGCCAGCCCCAACACCCCTGCCACCAGCATCGCGTTACGGAGCACCGTAGGCCTCCGTTCGAATCAGCTCGTGGAGCATCTTCGTCACCCGGTAGTTGTGAGCCGTCTTCAACCGCTGCCAGAGATTCACGAACTCCGCGTTCTGCTCGGGCAACGGCGGCTGCCCCATCAGCAGCTTCCAGTAGTCGTTCACCGTCGCGACCAGGAACGCGTCGGAGTTGGCGGCGACCGTGCCCCACTCCTTCACCGTGGCCACCGGCTTGCCCATGATGAAGCCCGCCTCGGGGATCTGGGTGATGTTCGGCGCCTCGGCGGAGAAGATCTTCTCGATCCGCTGCGGGTAGTACTGGAGCGCCTGCTGGCCCGGCGTCGCCGGATCGTCGGTCAGCCCGTTGTAGTTGCGGAACGGGTAGCTGAGCGGATCGAGCGTGGCGTGGCACTGCTGGCACAGCGGCTTGGTCACCCCTTTGCCGTCGTAGTCCTTCGGCTCGTTGGCGATCGGATACAGGCCCTCCTGCTTGGCGATGTCGAGGCCGAGGTACCCGCGGTACGCCTGGGCGGCGGCGTTGCGCGGCAGCGCGGTGAACATCACGTTGTAGGCGAGGGTCCACGAGCTGGTCAGGTTGCCCGAGCGGAACGCGGCGGCGACGAACTGGCTCGGCTGGCAGAACTTCGCGAACGTCCCGGTCTTGATGCAGGTGTGGCCCACCCCGCACTCGACGTCGGTCAGGTTCGGGCAGCTCACCGGCGCCCGGAGGTACGTCGTCGGGGGAGGAGTGCGCGCCACGGTGAAGTCCGCGGTGAGGACGTCGCGCGCGTCCCGGTCGTCGGTGTTGGCCCACGCGAACAGGTGGTAGTCGGCGTAGTAGTCGGCGAGCGGCGCGAAGGCCGCTGCGTCTTCGCCGGCCTTCAGCGTCCCCACCGGGCGGATCTTCTTGTGCGCCAGCTGCCACAGCTGGCCGTTCTTCCCGCGCCAGAACTCGGTCGCCAGGCAGCCGTCGAGGGTGGTGTCGAGGGTGGCGACCTGCTGCGCCTGGGTGCTCTTCACGAACGCGTCGAGCACGTCGTAGCTGGGCGAGGTGCCGCAGAAGTCGAGCAGCAGCTTCCGGTAGACGTATTTGTAGTCGTACTTGCAGACCGTGTAGGCCGGGTTGGTGCCGCCCGCGCAGGGGATGTCGTTGGGGAAGCTCTTCTTGTCTCCGGGGAAGGTGCCCTTCTGGATCTCGACCAGGTTGCCCACCCCGTCGGCGTCGCTGTCGGCGGCCTCGACTCCGCCCAGGGCGATCGCCAGCGCGGTGACGAAGTCCCCGTCGGACAGCGGGCGCGGCGCGGTGGTGGCCGGAGGCATCTTCGCCTCGAGCGCGGCGCCGTAGGCGTTCTTCTCCGGCGCAGAGGTGTGGCAGTAGGTGCAGGCCGGCTGCCCCCCGACGCAGGCCGCCGCGGTCGGGTAGCGGGTACAGAAGGTGCTCGCCCCGACTCCCGGCTTGGCCAGCGCGGTTCCGGCACAGAGAAATAGCGTCACCGCAAGGCGCGGCCACGACTCACCCTTCATTGGTGGAACCTCCCCTTCGTTCGGCCCGAGTCATCGAACATACTCACTGGTATTAGCAAAAGACACGGCAGGGCCTCCCCGACGCAAAGTCGCCGAAAAGAAATGGGGGGGCCGGCCTGGAGCGCGGACCGCCTGATTCCCAGCCGCCGGATTTCACGAAGAAAAAAAGTTAGTCTCCGCCGCCGCGCTCTTTGACGCACAT
>JAGSPQ010000653.1 GCA_018262385.1 Myxococcaceae bacterium
TGCGGATCAAGGCGCGGGTGACCGTCGACGACATGCCGCCCTCGGGGCCCGCCAACCCCCGGCCCACCGCGGCCGAGCGGGCGCTGCTGATCCGCTGGGTCAACACCGGGGCCACCTTCTGCAACGACGCGGGCTCCGGCCCAGCGCCCGACGGGGGCACCGATGGCGGCGCGCTCGATGGCGGTGACGGCGGCTAGGTGGGCGTCGCGGCGGGCTTCACGTTCGCCAGCGCCTCGACCAGCGGCCGTGGCCCCTGCAGGGCGGTGCGCTGCAGGTAGAGCGAGAGGCCGCGCATTCCGCCCAGCTCCTCTCCGCCGCCCGCGCGTCCCGGCCCGCCGTGCAGCAGCTGCGGCATCACCGTCCCCGGGGGCAGCGTCTGCCCGGCGACCTTCTCGCCGCTGATCGTCACCCGCCCATGCCAGGGCGCGATGCCGACCACCACCTCGTTGAGCCACGCCTTGTCGTCGCCGTACACGCTCGACACCAGCCCACCGCCGCCCGCGGCCACCAGGGCCAACAGCTCGGGGGTCGAGGAGTACGGCATCAGCGTCGCCACCGGCCCGAAGACCTCGTGGCCGTTGACCGGATCGGTGGCGTCCGGCTTCGGCTTGCGGTTGACGAACAGCGTCGGGGAAACGAACGCGCCCCGGGTCTGCCCCTCGACCGGCTGGCTCCCGCCGAGCGCGACCTCGTAGGCCGCCGCGAGCCGGTCGATTCCCGCTCGAACGTCGCGCAGCTGGCTGAGCGTCGCGAGCGGACCCATCGTCGTCTTCTCGTCGGCCGGGTTTCCGACCCGCACGTCCTTCAGGCGCTCGACCAGCGCGTCGCGCACCTCGTCGAGCCGATCGGCCGGGGCGTAGATCCGCCGCACCGCGGTGCACTTCTGGCCGGTCTTCTGGGTGATCTCCTTCGCCACGTCGGTGAGGAAGAGGTTGAGCGTCTCGGTGCCGGTGACCGCGTCGGGCCCGAGGATCGACGAGTTGAGGCTGTCGGCCTCGATGTTCACGTGCACGCTGTCGCGGGCGAGGTTCTCCTGCCGGCGAATGCTCAGCGCGGTGTCCGACGAGCCGGTGAACGCCACCACGTCCTGGGGCCCCAGGTGCGAGAGCAGATCGCCGACGCTGCCGCAGACGAAGCTGAACGCGCCCGCCGGCAGCGCGGCGCAGCTGGCCCACAGCTGGGCGATCCGGTGCGCCATCAGCGCCGTCGAGGTCGCCGGCTTGGAGATCACCGGCATGCCCGCCAGCAGCGCCACCGCCGCCTTCTCGCCCATTCCCCAGGCGGGGAAGTTGAACGCGTTGATGTGCACCGCCACCCCGTGCCGCGCAGTCAGCACGTGCTGCCCGTACAGCCGGGCCGAGCGCCCCATCGGCACCCCTTCCCCGTCGCCCAGCACCTTCACCTCGCCCAGCTTCGTGCCCAGGTCGGCGTAGTAGTTGAGCGTCGCCGCCGCGCCGTCGATGTCGAACTTGGCGTCCGAGCGGGTGTTGCCGGCGTTGCTCAGGCCGAGCGCGATCAACTCCTCGCGGGCGTCGCCGATCACCTTGGCGAGGGTGCGCAGGATCGCTCCCCGCTGGGCGAAGGTCAGCGCACGCAATGCGCCGCCGCCGGTCTGCCGCGCAAACTCTACCGCCCCCTTGAAGTCGAGGCCGCCGGTGGAGCAGGTGGCGAGCACCTCTTCTGTGCTCGGATTGACCAGCGAAGTGGGGTGGCCCTGGCCGCTCACCCACTGGCCTTTGAGGTAGCTCTGTAGAGTCGTCATCGCGGCGGGGGACCCTATATGAACAGCAACGACGTGATCGACATCAACGCGCTTCATCGGACTGCCTGCATCGCCGACGCGCACTCGGACGCGCTGATGTGGAACCGCGATCTGACGGTCCAGTCGGCTGAAGGGCACGTCGACTTCCCCCGGCTGCGCGAGGCGGGGGTGAAGATCCAGTGCTTCACCGTGGTGACCCGCGGCGTCCCGCTGCTCGACGGCTTCGGGCTGTTCATCCGCAAGCGCAACTGGCCGCCCCACGCCCGCCGGGGCGAGTGGGCCCGGTGCGTCTGGCAGCTCGATCGGATGGCGGAGTTCTGCCGGCGCTCGGCCGGCCAGGCCTCGATCGCCGGCAGCGGCGCGCAGCTCGAGGCCAACCTCCAGAAGGGGGCCCTCTCGGCGGTGGTGGGGATCGAAGGGGGCCACGCGATCGAGGGGAAGGTCGAGCGGGTCGCCGAGCTGCACGCGCGCGGAGTGCGCTTCATCGGGCTCACCCACCTGGCGAACAACGAGCTGGGCGGCTCGAGCTTTCCGCTGATGGGCAACCGGCCGCTGTCCCCGCTGGGGGTCGAGGTGCTCGACGCGATGGCCCAGATCGGGATGGCGGTCGACGTGGCCCACGCCTCGTCCAGGACCCTCGCCCAGCTGCTGGGCCACCCGAAGGCCCGGCCGTTCTGCTCGCACGGCGGGGTGGTGGGGGCCACCCGCTCGTGGCGCAACCTGCCTGACGAGGCGCTCAAGGCGATCGCCGACAAGGGCGGGGTGGTGGGGATCATCTTCGCCTCGGTGTTCCTCGGCGGAGACACCTTCGACGACGTCGCCCGCCACCTCGAGCACGCGGTCAACGTGATGGGCGAGGAAGGGGTGGGGCTGGGCAGCGACTTCGACGGATTGATCTCGCTGCCGAAGGGGATGCGCGACGTCCGCGACCTGCCGAAGCTCACCGAGGCGCTGGTGAAGCGCGGCCATCCCCTCGCGCGGATCGAGAAGGTGCTCGGGGGCAACTTCCGGCGCTTCTTCCGCGAAGTGCTTTGACACCCGCCGGATCCCCGCCGATAGTCCGCGCGCTTTTCGGCCGGTCTTCCCCACGGAAAAAACGATGCGCCGCCTTGCCCTTCTCGTTCTCGCTTCGTCGTTCCCGATGCTCGCCTGCGGCGGTGCCGCGGAAGGCGGCAGCTGCAACACCAACGGCTTCCTCTGCTCCGACGCGACCGCTGCGCTCGAGTGCAAGGCCAGCGTGTGGGTGAAGCTGCCCTGCCGCGGCGCCAACGGCTGCAAGCGCGAGGGTGACGTGGTGACCTGCGACATGAGCGCCAACCTCGAGGGCGACAACTGCGCGTCGAGCGCCCAGGGCCGGGGCCTGTGCACCACCGACATGAAGGGCACGCTGGAGTGCCGCGAGGGCAAGCTGGTCAAGACCAACACCTGCCGCTCGTGCACCGTGACCGGCGATCAGGTGATCTGCTCGCCGTAGCAAGCTGGCCGGCCGCCTTTCCGCCTCGAGTCAGAACGCCAGAAACTCGCTCAGCGCCGCGTTGAACGCCTCGGGCTGCTCGAGGTTCGACAGGTGCCCGGCGCCTTCGAGCACCACCTGCCGCGATCCCCCCAGCAGCCCGGCCATCTCGGCGGCCTTCGCGGGCGGGGTGATCACGTCTTCGCTGCCGACCACCACCAGCGCCGGCCCGGAGAAGCGCGAGAGGATCTCGCGGCTGTCCGCCCGCTTCGCCATCGCCCGCGACGCGGCCGCCGCCGCCTTCGGATCCACCGAGCGCATCAGCGCCTCGACCCGCCGGCGCACCTCGTCGGGCGCCTTCGGGGCGAGCATCTTCGGCAGCATCGCCTCGACCAGCGGCCCCATTCCCTTC
>JAGSPQ010000654.1 GCA_018262385.1 Myxococcaceae bacterium
CCGCCGAGAGCGCCGAGTCGGCCGAGGGCGCGGGGACTCCGGTCGCCGGCCCCGCGCTGGGAGATCCGTACTTCGCCAGCCAGTGGCACCTGGCCAACCTCGGCCAGCGCGGCGGGACCAGCGGGGAAGACATCCGCGCCGCGCCGGCCTGGGCGCAGGGCTTCAAGGGCGAGGGAGTGCGGGTCGCGATCGTCGACGAGGGGGTCGACTTCACCCACGAGGATCTCGCCGCCAACCTCTCGCAGCCGCTCTCCTACGACTACCTCGGCAACGCGCCGCTCGCGCTCGCCGAGCACGGCACCTGCGTCGCCGGGCTGGTGGCGGCCCGCGACGACAACGGGCTCGGGATGCGCGGGGTCGCGCCGCGCAGCAACCTCGTCTCGTACAACCTGCTGCAGGACCTCACCACCGCCAACGAGCTCGACGCGATGGTGCGGGGGAAGCAGACCAACGGGGTGAGCAGCAACAGCTGGGGCGACGCCGACGACGGCACCGGGCTGTTGAGCTTCGCCGAGCCGACCTGGCTGCAGGGCGTCGCGGAAGGAACCCAGAGCGGCCGCGGCGGGCTCGGCACCGTCTACGTCTGGGCGGCGGGCAACGGCGGCGATGGGCTGCAGGTCGACAACGCCAACTACGACGGCCAGACCAACAGCCGGTTCGTGCTCTCGGTGGCCGGGGTGGGGGACGACGGGCGCAAGGTCTCCTACTCGGAGGACGGCGCCAACCTGCTGGTCGCCGCGCCGACGATGGGGCGGGCGTTTCACGGGCTGTCGACCACCGACCTCTCCGGCTCGCTCGGCTACAACAACGGCGCGGTGGCGGGAGACACCCCCAACCCCCACTACACCGACCTGATGGACGGCACCTCGGGCTCGACGCCGATCGTGGCCGGGATCGCCGCGCTGGTGCTGCAGGTGAAGCCGCAGCTGACCTGGCGCGACGTCCGCCGGGTGTTGGCGTACTCGGCGCGGAAGAACGACGCGTTCGATCCGGGCTGGGCGACCAACCTCGCGGGGCTGCACGTCAATCACCAGTATGGGTTTGGGGTCGCCGATGCGAACGGCGCGGTGACGATGGCGAAGAGCTTCACCGCCGGCGCGCCCGAGCTCTCCTTTGCCACCGCGGTGGTGAGCCCGGCGGCGGCGATCCCCGACAACACCACCCCCGGCGCCTCGAGCGCGATCACCGTCAGCGGCAGCCCGGTGGGCCACGTCGAGTTCATCGAGGTGACGGTCTCGATCTCCCACCCGCGCACCGGAGAGCTCGAGATCCTCCTCGACCGCGGCCAGGGGCCGCTCGACGTCCTCGCGGTGCCGCACGCCTGCGCCCAGCAGTGCAGCCCGATTCAGAGCTGGACCTTCGGCACCCTGCGCCACCTCGACGAGCCGGCCGACGGCACCTGGACGCTGAAGGTCAACGACCGGCAGGGCGGAAACACCGGCACGCTCCAGTCGTGGAAGCTGACCTTCTGGGGGCGGCCATGATCCTGCTCGCGCTCGCCGGATTGCTGGCGGCGGCTCCGGTGAGCTGGGGCCAGGGGCGGCAGGCGTTCGTCGACCCGCAGGCGATCGCCGAGATCGAGCCCTCGGCCGCCGGCGCCGCCGCGCTGCGCGAGCTGGATCCGAAAGCGGTGGTTCAGCCCGGCAGCCCGCGGGTGAGCCTGTGGCAGCTGTCGGGCGCCACCTCGGAGCAGGTGCTGGCGGCGCTCGAGGCGAAGCTGCCCGGGCACTTCGCGCCGGTGCTCCACGACGAGCGGAGCCCTGCCTCGAAGCTGCGGGTGCCGGCCGGAGGGGTGCTGGTCTGGCTCGAAGCGTCGATCGATCCGGCCGGGTGGGCCGAGCAGCGGCGCCTGGCGGTGAAGCAGGACTTCGGCAGGGGCCTGCTGTTGCTGGAGTCGGCGCCGGGCGCGGCGACCCTCTCGCTCGCGGCGGCGCTGCGGGCGGACAAGCGAGTGAAGACGGTGATGCCGAACTGGTGGCTGCGAGCGGTGCGGCGGTAGGCAGATCGTCCGCCGCCGTAAGGCTGTTTCTCTTTTCACTCCCCGTATAAGCTCTACGGATGATCCGAAGCATCTCCGCTACTCTGCTCTCTTCGCTCTGCCTCTTCCTGCTCGCCTGCGGCGGCACCGGGGAGGGCACCGGCGGCGGCTCGGGCGGCTCGGGCGGGAGCGGCGGGAGCGGCGGGAGCGGCGGCGGATCCGCAGGCGGCACTGGCGGCGGGGGCACGCGTACCGGCACGCCGGTGACCGTCAACGCCACGACCACCACCGGCGCGATCCCGGTGAACTCCACCGCCTGCACCAGCGCGACCTACGGGACGAAGGGGGATCTCCCCGCGATGAACGTCCCGGTGTTCGAGGGGACCACCGACGTCACCGGCCTGACTCTTCGCTACGACATCAGCTACTACTTCGGCGAGCCGACCCGTCGCGCGGTCGTGTCGTGGGAAGGAACCGGATCGCTGACCAACCTGCTGTGGCTGGCCGAGGTTCAGGACCCCCAGGGACGCCAGTACCTGAACGGCTCCGGAAAGCGGGTGTTCGCGACCTTCGACGTCGGCGTGATCAAGGCCGCCGGAGCAGGGTTCGGGACCAACACCACCGGCAGCCCGAGCTGGGCCCAGACCTTCGTCACCTACGACAACACCACCGGCGTGGCGAACGAAGTGACCGATATCGAGGCGAAGAACATCTACAAGGCGTGCTTCAAGATCGCCCAGGTGCGGCTGGTGAAGCTCAATGGCAAGCCGGCGCTCAAGCCGTAGCGGCTACCGCCCGTCGACCACCTGGGTGAGCTGCGCCAGCGGCTTCAGCTCGTCCGGCCCGATCGCGCGCCTCCTTCGCCCGCCTCCCTTCCACGCCGGCGAACCAGGTCCAGAACACGCCCTCGGGAGAGGAAGCGGCCGGCGGGTCGGCCTTCACCCACAGCAGGGAAAGTCCGCGCCTGGCGCGGGAAGCTACTTGAGCTCGCGCGCGAGCTGCTGCAGCTGATTTCGCAGCGAGCCGTCGTACACCACGCTGCCGACCTGCGCGGTCAGGCCGCCCAGCAGTTGCTTGTCGACCGTGGTCTCCAGCAGCACGTCGCGCTGGGTCAGCTTCTGCAGCGAGTCTTCGAGCGCCTTCAGCTGCCCGGCATCGAGCGCCGTCGCGCTGGTCACCTTGCCGCGCACCCGGCCCATCCGCACGTCGACCAGGTCGCGGTAGACCCGCGCGATGTCGCCGACGTGGCTCAGCCGGTTGCGGTCGTTGAGCAGCCGCAGGGTGTTGGCGAGCGCCACGTTCAGCGGCCGGGCCGCCAGCAGCCCCTCGAGGATCGCCTGGCGCTGGGCCCGCGAGTACGCCGGGTTGCTGATCACGTCTTTCAGCTCGGAGCTGGACTCCAGCGTCAGCACGAACCCCTGCAGCTCGGCGAGGACCTGATCTGCGGCGGCTCCCGAGGCTTCGAGGAGAGCGCGGGCGTAGCGGCGGGCGATGGAGACATTGACCATTTCGCCGCGCGGCGTACCACGGCCTCCCTCGACGTCAAAGAGAGACTAAGCGGTGCGTTTTTCTGCTTTTCTGCGGTCCGAATGGAACCCGTCATCGGCATCGATCTCGGCACGACCTACAGCGCGGTCGGCACCGTC
>JAGSPQ010000057.1 GCA_018262385.1 Myxococcaceae bacterium
CGGGGCGAGGCCTTCTTCGCGCGGTGTCTGGAGGAGGCGCTCGGGTTCTTCGGATCCCGGCTGGTGAACGGCGCCCGGCGCTGCACCCAGCTCAACGAGTGGATGGAGCTGTTCCACCACGGCTCGGCGGAGCACCGGAAGGTGGCCGCCTTCGTCCTCGCGCTGAAGGCCGCCGAAGGAGACGAGCCGGCCGACTCGAAGCGGCTGGTGCCGACCGACGACCGCCTGTTTCACGCGGTCAGCCACGCGCTGGGGTACCTGCTGGGCGAGGCGCTGTTCCGGGCGTTCGACTCGGGGCGGCTCCACCCGCTCGAGGTCCGCGGGTTGTTCGCCGATCCGTTCCGGCTCGCGGCCGAGCGGTACTTCGCGCTCTGTGCCCGGCTGTTCGCGCGGGCCCCGAGCCAGAGCGCGGCGGCGCACTGAAGCAAAGCGGTCAGGAGACCGGCTGCTTCGCCTCGAGCCGGATCGGCACGATCAGCTCGGCGTCGTAGGCCAGCGCCGGCAGCTTCATCCGCCGCAGCTGCCAGGCGATGCAGGCCCCGACTGCCTTCTCGCGGCGATCGCCCTCGATCACCCGCGCGTGGGTCACCTCGCCCCGGGTCGAGACGCTGACCGAGAGCACCACGAAGCCGCTGAACACCGCCTGCTTGCGCAGCTCGACGTCGAAGCAGTGTTCGAAGATCGCCCGCTTGTGGCGCATCGCGAGCCGAATCGCGTCTTCGGGCCGGGGCCCGTTCGAGATCGAGGCCTCGGGATCTTCCGGCTCGGCCAGCGAAGGGTCGCTCACCGCCCCGGTCACCTGCAGCCGGTGCCGGGCCACCCGGCCGAACACGTACAGCGGCGGCGCGAGCCAGCGATCGCGCGGCCTCGCCGATTGGGGCGGCGAGGGCGGCGGCTGGTAGTCGATGATCAGCGCGTCCTTGATCGCCTCGAGCTCCTGCGCTTCGGTGGGCGCAGTGACCTGCCGGACCGGCGTCGCGGTCGGGGGGTTGAGGCGATCGTGGCGAAGCTTTCGCGCCCCGAGAAATCCTGCACCTGCCCCGACGACCACCGCAGCGATCACAATCCAATGGCTCGTACGCATGAGCCCGCGTCAGTTCATAGGGCGTGCCGGGGCCCCCCCCCTCACTTCATCGGCGGTTGCGAGCGGGCGCCGTGGCGGATTGCCCGCGCCGCGCTTTCAGAAATTGCGCGCAACGGTCAAACCCGCGCCGCGGGTTCCGGCCCAGGGCTGAACCTCGACCTCGTACTCGCGCATCAACTTCCACGACTGCCAGCCGAAGAGCGTGCCGAGCGCGGCGCCCACCACCACGTCGGAGAACCAGTGGGTGCTCTGCTGCACCCGCGCAATTCCGACCCAGAGCGCCAGCCCGTAGAACAGCGGCGCCAGCCTTGGGTACTCCTGCGACAGCACCGCCGCGGTGGCAAACGCGGACATCGTGTGACCCGAGGGCATCGCGTCGGCGGTGTCGCGCGAGAACCAGTGCTGTTGGGTGCGATCGAAGCTGGGCCGCTCGAGCCGGAAGATCCGCTTGCCGAGGAACGAGGCGACGCCGGTGGCGGCGAGCGCCTGCAGCCCGGCGAGGCAGACCCGCTGGCCGTCGCGGCCTCCGAACAGGCCGAGGGCGAGGAACAGCGTCACGTCCACCCAGCCCTCGCCCAGGTAGCTGACCCAGTACGACAGCTGCTTGTCGCCCACCACCGGGTCGGGGAGCTTCTGCGCCGCCGCGTAGGTCTGCACGTCGGTGTTGAGCGCGATGGTGGTGCCGAGCATCGCCGGGAGGATCACGAACGCGTCGGACAGCTCGGGGCGAAACGGCCGCGCCAGCACCGAGCCGGTGTTGAGCAGCACCCGGGTGATGGGAATGCTGGGGAACGAGCGCATCGCCAGCATCGACTCGGGACCGACGAGGGTGACCTCGGCTCGCGCGGGCGGGGGAAGCAGCACGGGGGCCTCGGCGACGAGAGGGACGTCGGCGGAGCTGAGGAGGATCGCGAGGGCAAACGCCAACATCGCGACGCACCCTAATACGACAACGGTCGCCTATCGGCGTTCGAGGCCCTAATCTGCCCCGCCCATGGGGGAAGAAGCGCTCATCGAGCAGCCGGTGCAGGGAACGGCCGAGGCGGCAGCGCGCGAGGAGTTCGGCCCGTTCGGCCGGTGGGCGGCGCACCGCTACTTCGAGCAGGTGCGCTTTGCGCTGACGGCCACCGAAGAGCTGCGGCGGCTTCACGAGAAGGGCCACGTGGTCCACGTGATGCGCAGCACCTCGTGGATCAACTACCTCTACCTGACCTGGGCGCTGATCCGGCGGGGGCTGCCGCCGATTCGGGCGGTGGTGAACCTGCGTCGCTGGTTCACCCGCCCCTGGTCGAAGACCGCCCAGCGCGGCGACTTCGACGTCCGGGTCAGCTACGCGCGCCGCCACAACGGCTCGACCCTGGTCTTCCTCAAAGAGAGCGCGATCGGCCGCGCCGCCGGCCGCGACTCGAGCGAGGATCCGTTTCCCGCGCTGGTCGAGCTGGCGAAGAAGTCCGACCGGCCGATCTTCCTCGTCCCCGAGCTGTTCGTCTGGGAGAAGTGGAACCAGAAGATCGCGCCCAGCCTCTTCGATCGGATCTTCGGCAGCCCCGAGGCGCCCGGGTTCCTCCACTCGCTGCTGGTGTTCCTGCGCAACTACCACCGGGCCCAGTTCCGGGTCGGCGAGCCGGTGGACTTGAAGGCCTTCGCCGAGGCCAACCCGCTCGACTCGACGGCGGTGCTGGCGCGCAAGGTCCGCAGCTCGTTGCACCACCACCTCGCCCGGGAGACGCGGGCGGTGTTCGGGCCTCCGGCCAAGCCGACCGATCGGCTGCTCGACGAGGCGCTGCGCGACAAGGTGTTCCGCGCCGCGCTCGACGAGGTCGCGAAGGAGAAGCACCGATCGTTCGAGAGCGTTCAGCGCGAGGCCCGGCGCAACCTCGACGAGATCGCCGCCCGCTACATGCCGTCGGTGGTGGCGATCGCCGCGCCGGTGCTGCGCTGGGTCTTCAACCGGATCTACGACGGGATCGAGGTCGACGAGGCGGGGCTCGAGCGGGCGATGAAGGCCGCGGCCCACACCCCGATCGTGATCACCCCCAGCCACAAGAGCCACGTCGACTACCTGGTGATGAGCCACGTGATGTGGGAGCGCGGCTACTCGGTGCCGGTGGTCGCCGCCGGAGCCAACCTCTCGTTCTTCCCGCTCGGCCCCTTCCTGCGGCGCGGCGGCGCCTTCTTCCTGCGCCGGACCTTCAAGGGCGACAAGATCTACGGGGCGGCGTTCAAGGCCTACCTGAAGAAGCTGGTTCACGACGGGATCCACCACGAGTTCTTCCCCGAGGGGGGGCGCTCGCGCACCGGGAAGCTGCTGCAGCCCAAGCTGGGGATGTTCACCTGGCTGGTCGACGCGGTGCTCGAGGGCGCCCGCGAGGATCTGCTCTTCGTGCCGGTGGCGATCGACTACGAGAAGGTGGTCGAGGGGGCCAGCTACACCGCCGAGCTGCGCGGGGGCGAGAAGAAGCCCGAGGACCTGTCGGCCCTGCTGTCGGCGCCCAAGGTGCTCTCAGAGAACTACGGCCGCATTCACTTGAGCTTCGACGAGCCGGTGTCGCTCGCGGCGCTGATGAAGGAGCGCGGGATCAACCGCCGGGGGGTGGTGACCGACGAGCAGAAGAAGGGGCTGGTGCGCGCGCTCGGCAACCGGGTGATGTACGGAATCGGCCGGGTGTCGACGGTGACCCCGCACGCGCTGCTGGCCGCCGCCCTGCTCGCCCACCGCCGCCGCGGCGTCTCGGCGCGCGAGGTGACCGATCGGATCGTGCTGCTGCGGAAGATCGCCAGCGACCTGGGCGCGCCGCTCTCGCGCCACCTGATCGACGCGCCCTCGAGCCCGACCACCCTCGGCCCGGTCGCGGACGCGCTGAAGACCTTCGTCGCAGAGGGGTGCCTCAAGGCCGCCGAGGCGAAGGGCGAGCCGATCTACGCGCTCGACGACGACCGGCGGTCCGAGCTGAGCTTCTACAAGAACACCCTGCTCAACCTCGTCGCCGGCCGGACGATCGTCGCCCGCGCGCTGCTCGCCGACGAGACGAAGCTCGAGCTGCCGGCGATCTCCGAGCGCGCCCAGTTCCTCTCGCGGCTGTTCAAGTTCGAGTTCGTCTTCCCGGTGGGCAAGACGTTCGATCAGATCTTCGTCGAGACCGTCGAGCACCTGATCACGCTGGGGCTGGTGGTGAAGGAAGAGCAGCGCCTGCGGGTGGCCCCCGAGCACTTCGCCCGGCCCCAGCTCGAGTTCGTCGGCGATCTGATCCGCGACTACCTCGAGTCGTACCTGATGGCCGCGCTGACCCTGGCCGAGGTCGGCGCCGGCCTCGACAAGAAGGAGTTCATCCGCCGGGCGCTCGACAACGGGCGGGCCGAGTTCCTCGCCGGGAAGATCACCACCGCCGAGTCGATCTCGCGCACCAACCTCGAGAGCGCGCTGCAGTGGCTGCTCGATCAGCAGGCGCTGGTCGAGAAAGACAAGAAGCTGACCCTCGGGCCCCGGCCGCTGCCGGATCTGGCCGAACAGATCCGCGCCTACCTCTGACATCCTGATAGCCTTTTGGGCCAATGCGCCTGCTTGAATTGTCGGGTCCGTCGCTTCGGCTGGTCGGGCTGTCCCTCCCCCTGTGCTGCTCGGTGGCCTTTGCCCAGGGCTTCGAGCTCGATCTGTCCGAGCCCGAGATCCCGGCGGAGTTCCGCCCGTCGATCGCGGTGATCGGGATCACCTCGGGCGCCCCCGCCGAGGACCCGCTGCTCACCTCCCGCGCCCGCCAGCTCGAGACCGAGCTGCTCAAGTCCGCCACCGGCAACCCCGCGTTCGGCAAGGTGATGAACCCGACCCAGGTGAGCGAAGAGCTGGGCGCCGGGGCCGCCCAGGCGCGCAAGTGCGTCGACTACGCCTGCCTCGACGCGCTGGCGAAGAAGCTGAAGGTCGACCGGCTGATCCTCGGGCTCGTCACCTCGTCGGGCCCGGCCAGCCTGCTCACCCTGCACGGGTTCGACGCCGTGCTGCCCGAGGTGATCGAGGCGCGGGTCGAGAGCGCCGAGCGGGCCGAGAAGGCGAAGATCGGCGGGTTCGCGGGCATCCAGGGCAAGAGCCAGGCCCAGAAGGACAAGGAGTTCGTGCGCAGCGCGGTGCCGGTGTTCTTCGAGGTGCTCGAGAAGATCAAGGAGAGCAACGGGAAGATCGTGGTCGACAGCGCGGAGGCCAGCTCGATCGCGACGATCAACGGCACCGAGTTCGGAGTGGGCGCGTTCGAGAAGGTGGTCCCGCGCGGCAGCTATGACGTCAAGGTCAACGCGGCCGGCTACCTGCCCTACGAAGCGAAGGTGGTGGTCGAGCCGCAGAAGGTGGCGCAGGTGAAGGTGCTGCTGGCCGCCAAGCCGATCGAGCGCAAAGTGGAAGTGGTCGAGGTGCGCACCGGCACGCCGGCCACCGAGCGCCCGGGCCTGTACATCGCCATCGCCGGCCTGGCCGCGGTGGGGGTGGGCATCGGCCTGGGGATGATGGCCAAGGGGGTCGAAGCGCGCGCGAAGCCGGACGCCAACGGGGTGGTGCCGATCAGCCGCACCGCCGCCAAGGGCGCCCAGACCAACGCGATGATCGCCAACGTCCTCGTCGGGGTCGGGGCCGCCGCCACCGTCGGAGGCGGGCTGTGGTTCGCCCTCACCCCGGGGGCCACGAAGAAGAAGGAAGAGGCGGCGCCGGTCGACAGCGGAGGCGGCTTCGGCGCGATGGTCGGCTACGGGGGCAGCTTCTGAGTCGGCCGTTGCGGTGGGCCGTGGTCGGCTTCACCGTGGCCACCGCCGCGATCGGCTGCCGGGTCGCGCTGGGAGACGACAAGCTCTACTCGTGCGCCACCACCGCCGACTGTGGCGGAGACGGCTTCGTCTGCGCCGCGCCGGCCGGGGGCGCCGGACGCTGCTGCAAGAGCACCGGCAGCGAGAAGTGCAACGGCCTCGACGACGACTGCAATGGGCTGATCGACGACGGCTTCCCGGCCGAGCTGTGCAACGGGCTGGACGACAACTGCGACGGGAAGATCGACGAGGCCTTCAACCTCGTCAGCGACGCCCTCCACTGCGGCCAGTGTGGCGCCGCCTGCGCGGCCGACTCGATCTGCGTCGCCAGCGTCTGCAAGATCGCCAACGAGGCGATCTGCACCGACGGCCTCGACAACGACGCCGACGCGAAGACCGACTGCGCCGACCCCGACTGCAACTTGAAGAGCTGCGGCACCGGCTGCGCGTGCCGCGCCGGGCGCAAGGCCGAGGGCAACTGCACCAACGCGGCGGACGACGACGGCGACGCCAAAGTCGACTGCGCCGACGAGGACTGCGCCGGAGCGGGCTGCGCGGCCGACGGCGGCACCGGCTGCACCTGCGGCGGGCTGGCGAAGAAAGAGACCGACTGCCGCGACACCTTCGACAACGATCTCGACACCGCGGTCGACTGCGCCGACCCCGACTGCCTGGCCCAGCTGTGCCAGCCAGCCCCCTCGACCTTCCGCTGCGGCGCGGGCAACGCGTGCGCGTGCAACGACGGGGGAACGACGGCCGAGACCGGCGCCCTGCTGTGCCGCGACCGCGTCGACAACGACTGCGATGGGCTGCTCGACTGCGCCGAGGCCGACTGCAACTTCCTCTCGTGCTCGCCCGACGGCGGCTTCGGCTGCCGCTGCCTGTTCGGCGGGCGCAGCGAGGTCGACTGCGCCGACCGGAAGGACAACGACGAGGACGGGGTGAGCGACTGCGGCGACGCCCAGCCCGATGGCGGCGGCGACTGCCCGATCAGCACCGCCTGCACCTACCTGAACAGCGGGGGGGTGGTGAAAGCGGGCAGCTGCGCGGCCGACCGGACCTGCAAGTAGCGGATCAGCCGGTGTCGAAGCCGGCGCCCCGCCCCGCCCGCAGCTCGATCAGCGCGGCCTCCAGCTCGCGGGTGCGATCGACGCCCTTGATCATCAGCCGCCCGCCGGCGAACGCGCCCTGCCCCCAGGCCTCCTCGAGCAGCGTCGCCTGCTGCTCGCAGTTGAGCGCGCCCCAGCGCTTGCCTTCGGCCAGGCCCTTGGCGAGCCGGTAGCCGTCGCCGAGCAGCTGGGCGTGGAGCGAGTCGGCGATGTACGCGTGGCCTCCGTGCTGGTGCTGCCAGACGTGACACAGCTCGTGCACCAGCACCGCGGGCGACAGCGGCAGGAACTCGGGAGGAATGAAGAGGGTGTTCTCGATCACGAACGCGCGGCGGCTGATTCCGAGCAGGCCGTGCACCGGCGCGCGGATCCGCACCCGGCGGTAGTCGAGCGCGTCGGCGTAGACCTGGCGCAGCAGCTCGAGCTCGGGCTGCAGCAGCGGACGCTCGGGGGCGGTGCTGGCGGCCGCCACCAGCCGCACCGCCTGGGCGGCGACGAAGCCGACCGGGTTCTTCCAGCTGCTCACTGCGGCAGGATCTCCTGGATCCTCCGCTCGAACCAGGCCTGGTCTTTCGGGCCGCTCACCACCGCGTTGAGGATTCCGTCCGAGCGGAGGAACACCGTCGAGGGCACCTGGTTGACGCCCAGCGGCCCGAGCACCTCGGACTTGGCGATCGCCACCTTCGCGCCGATGTTGAACCGGTGCGCGGCGGCCAGCACCAGCGCGTGGTCCGGCTCGATCGAGAGCGCGAGGAAGCCGACCCCCTTCGCTTCGTACCGGCGGCGCAGCGCTTCGAGCTCGGGAAACTCCCGAGCGCAGGTGCCTCAACCAGGCACCCAGACGTTCACCACCCAGGGCCTGCCCTTGAGGCTGTCGCGATCGATCTCCTCCCCGGTGAGCGACTCGGCCTTGAAGTGCTCGGGGATCGCCCGGCGGGGCCGCTCGACGTAGTCGCAGCCGGCGACGAGCAGGCACAGCGCCACCGCCCACCTCACGGCTGGCACTCGACGCGGTTGAGGGTCGGCTTCACCCCCACTTCCTCGCTGGCGGTGAAGTACCCCCGGCCGTCGGCCCGCCACGCCACCGCTTCGCCCTGCTGCTCGGCGCTCACCGGGACGCTGATCGCCGTCGCGGCGAAGATCTGCTCGAACGGCGCCCCGGCGGGCAGCCTCAGCTCGATCAGCCGGTTGTAGGTGCGCAGCAGCAGCGCCTTCCCATCGGGGCTGAGCGCGCCGCCGGTCAGCGCCTGATCGCTGGCCTCGGGGACCTTCAGATCCGCCACCTTGATCAGCGTCGCGGTCTTCGACGAGTCCATCGGCAGCGGGAACTTGAAGACCGAGCTCGGCTCTCCTCCCAGCAGCTTGTTGGCGACGTACAGCTCGCCCGTCGTCGGGTGGGCAAACAGCGTCTCGGCGTTGAACTTCTCGGCGTTCGGGTACTGGAACGCAAACCGCTCGGAAGCCACCTTCACCGTCCCCACCGGCGCGCCGACGGCGACCGCGGGCTCCTTGAGCCGGTAGACCGCCAGGTCGGTGCGCACCTTCAGGTTGTCGCCGATGTCGCCGAGGAACAGGCAGGTCCCGTCCGGGCAGGGGCCGAGGGTCATGTCCTCCCAGTCGATCGCGGTCGCGCCCTCGAGCTCGAAGCGGCCCAGCGGCCTGGCCTCGGTGTCCATCGCGAAGAAGCGGGCGGTGTCTCCCGAGTCGTTGTGCGCGTAGAGGACCCCGGGGCTGGCGCGGCTGGCGACCAGGCCCGACAGCTCGATCAGGTCGGCGTCGCCGAGCACCGGGCCGGCCCGGGCGGGGCCGAACCGGCAGCTGCCGGCATCGCTCACCGGCGGCGTCGCAGGCACCGGAGCCGAGGCGCACCCGATCAGCGCGAGGACCGCAAACGACCGCCTCACATCGACGCATCCTGGACGATCAACCACCGATCGCCCTTCTGGTGCAGCACCAGCAGGGTGTGGCCGGTCGCGGCCGGCTTGTCGGGGTACGCGAGGGTCCACTTCGCCACCAGGGAGACACCGTCTTTCGTCTCGCGGGTCTCGACGAACTCGAACGACAGCGTGCCCATCGCCTTCTTGTCCGGGTAGCGCTTCTGGTAGCGCTCGAGCACCGACTGGCGGCCGCGGGTCACTCCGCTGGGGCTGACGAAGATCGCGTCGTCGGCGTAGACCCTGGTGAACGCCGGCAGGTCGCCGCGGTTCCACGCCTCTGCCTGGGTGGTGATCAGCGCCTTCACCGCGTCGGAAGACGAGGGCGCGGCAGCCAGCAGCATCAGGGCGATCGGGAGCACGTGGCGAGCCTCACTTTCTTCATCTCGCCGAGGAACTTCGCAGGTGGCAGGTAGCCCGTCACCCTCGGATCACTGAGCAGCTCGCCCATCGGATCGACGAACGCGACGGTCGGCAGCCCGGAGACGCCGTACTGCTTGTAGAGCTGCTCGAGCACCTCGTGATCGGCGGTGCCGTCGACCTTGATGTTCACGAACCGCTCGGACTCGCTCGCCACCTCGGCCGTGCTGTAGACGTTGCTGTC
>JAGSPQ010000655.1 GCA_018262385.1 Myxococcaceae bacterium
GCGGTCTTCGATGAAGCGGCTGGACATGATCCGCTCGCCCTTCGCCAGCTCCTCGCTCTGCCCAATCACCTGCAGCTGCCCGTTGTTCTCCTGGGTGACGGTCAGGCGGTTGGTGGTCTGCAGCACGCCCCACCAGTTGGAAGGCTGGAGCGGGTCGAGCACCCGGCTGGAGATGGTGGTGGCGAGGCGGAAGTAGCCCTTGCTGTTCTCGTCCATCGAGAACTGGTCGACGATGTGGCCGTCGATGGTGCCCGAGGCGACGTAGCGCGCCTTGTCCGGAGCGCTGATGTCGAACTTGTGGACGTAGGTGGTGTCCTGCTGGCCCGGGCGCGGCCACCACCACCAGTGGCGGGTCGCCACGTAGAGGTTGCTGGCCGAGGCGTAGATCTCCCCCGACTCGCCGAGGATGCTGTTGCGGTCGACCGTCGGGCCGGGGTTGGCCAGGTCCAGCGTCGCCACCGTCACCACGCCCAGCCGGGTCGGCGCGTTGACCTTGCTGAAGCTCGCGCAGTCCTGCGGCATGATCGTGCTCTGGCCGTTGATCACCGCCTGCCCCGGAGGCAGCCAGTCGGCCAGCACCTGGGCGCGGATCAACCCCTCGTTGACGACGATCAGCTCGTCGTAGGTCGCCGCCAGCCGGGCCTTGTTCTCCGGGCGATAGAGGGTCTCGTTCCAATCCGGCCAGAACTTCACCGTCGGCGGGAAGCGGAACTGGTCGGTCATCACCATCCGCACCGAGGTGCCGATCTTCCGCGCGCTCTGGTACGAGCCGGGCAGGAAGTACTCGTTGAGCACCTTCATGTTCGCCATGTCCGAGACGTCGAACACCGTCATCTTGGTGGTGTTCGAGTAGTAGTAGCCGCAGTTGAGCGCGTCACAGCGAAAGCCGAGCTCGGGCTGCAGCGGGTACTTGCGGAACACCTGGGAGAAGACGACCGCCTTGTTGGTGCCGTCGAGGAACATCTCGCGCGGGTACCCCTCGACCGCCACCTTGCCGAGGATCGCCAGGTCCGTCGCCGGCCACGACCTCGTCGCGTAGAGCTTGCCGCCCGAGAGCACGAAGATCCGGGTGCCGTCGTTCTTGATGAAGTCCGCCTCGTCCACCCCGGCGACCTGGTTGTTGGTGGTGGTGAAGTCCTTCGGCGGCGGCGCGCTCTTCGACGATTCGGCCGAAGCGCCCGCGCTCGGGCCGGCGTTGGCAAAGTCCACCCCGCCCCGCCCGTCGAACCCACCGCCCCACCAGCCCCAGCTGGGCACCTGGTCCCGCTGCGCCTCGAGCTGGGTGCGCATCTGCTTCACCGCGGTGTCTTCGAGGTAGTTCTCGAGGTCCTGGCAGGCGCTGCCGCCCTTGAAGCTCAACAGCTCGGCCCGGTTCTGCACCGCCGGCGGCTCGGGGGTCACATTGCCACTGCAGCCGGCGGCCAGCCCGGCCACCGTGCCCATCATCCACTTGCGCCATCGAGCCTTGATCATCGGAAGTCTCCCGTTCCCCGTTTTCGTCCAGTCCAGCAACCGGCACGGTGTGCTTAGGCTGGGCCAGCCAAAACCGGTGTCATTGTGGTGGCTTGTGCGTCCTCCCGCCTCAAAAACCTGAGGGGCGGGCGCGGCGAGTGAAGGAGATCCGAGGCGGGCCTTTTTGCGGGCCACCGCGCAACTCAGAAGTAGCGCGTCGAGTTGCACACGGTATGGTTCGCGGCGGAGCGAATCGAAAACATGAGTGACGTCAAATTGCCCGCGCACCTCGTCGAGGTGCTGGACACCATGTCGCAGGAAATGGGTGTGCCGCGCGACGCGCTGGTGTCCCAGGCGGTCTTCCAGTTCGCGCGGCTCAGCGGCTACCTCGTCGCCGGGAAGACCTCGTCCGTCCCCGCGGTGGCCTCCGCGCCGATCAAGGCCGCGCCCGTCTCCCCCGCGAGCAAGGCGGTGCTGGCCCCGGTCGGGCTGAAGAAGCGCGCCCCCGAGCCGGAGCCGGAGCCGGAGCCCGAAGAGGAGCCGCCCTCCGAGGACGAAGAGGGCAACCCGTTCGACGAGCAGGTCGAGGACGCTCCGCCGGAAGAAGAGCCGGTGGACGAGGCTGCGCAGGACGAAGAGCCCCCGCCGGACGAGGAGCCGCCGCCCGAGGAAGAGCCGCCGCCGGAAGAAGAGCCGGAGCCCGAGCCCGCTCCTCCCCCTTCGAAGGGCAAGAGCCCGACGATGGTGATCTCGATGGCCGGCCGCGAGGCGTACAAGATGACCGGCGATCAGGTCCTGCTCGGGCGCGGCAAGCACTGCGACTTCGTGATCGAGTCCAACCGGGTCTCCCGCGAGCACGCCCGCTTCACCAAGAAGGGCGGCGACTTCTTCGTCGAAGACCTCGGCAGCAGCAACGGCACCTTCGTCGGCGCGGGCAGCAAGGACAAGCTCACCGGCCCGAAGAAGCTCAAGGATGGCGACGACGTCACCTTCGGCACCGAGAAGGTGAAGGTCGCGATCAAGAAGTAGCGGGTCAGGTCTTGCCCTTCGCCGCGCGCGCTTCCTTCAGCACCTGGGGCAGGTGGCAGTCCTTGAACGTCTTGCCGCTGCCGCACGGGCAGGGATCGCTGCGCTTGGGCATCGCGGCCGGCTTCTTCTTCAGGCCGGTGGCGAGCAGGACCCTGGAGACGAGACCCGAGAGGAAGCTCATTGCCTCGCGAATCTATCGCCGGACGGACGCCCGAAGCGGGCGAAGACGTCGGCCATCGCCGCCTGCTGCGCCAGCTCCTGCTCGGTGATCAGCCCGAGGAACTCCTCGCCCGAGACGACCGCGATGTACGGCGACTCGGCGGCGTTCATCTGGGTCCGGGCCTCGGTCAGCGGCACGGTGGCCGCAATCGTCGGCACCTCCCGCTTCATCGCCGCGGCGACGTAGGCGTAGGGCCCCTTCTCCTGGGCGGCGGTCACCAGCTCCCGGCGGGTCACCACTCCCACCAGCCGCCGGTCGTGCAGCACCGCGAACGCCGGCTGCGGGTTTCGCACCAGCCACTGAATCGCATCGGCCATCGTGGTGTCGGGCGCGAACGTCACCGCCCGCGGGTTGATCGCCTGCGCCACCGTGACGTGCTCCAGCGCACCGCTCATCTTCTCTTCCCGGGCCTCGGCGTTGGCGCCGAAGAAGACGAACAGCGCGATCAGCCCGAGCATCAGCTGGCCGGTGAAGAGCGAGAACAGCAGCATCGCCACCGCCAGCACCCGGGCGACCACCGCGGCAATCGCGGTCGCCTTCGAGGGCCCCAGCCCCATCGAGAGCACCGAGCGCAGCACCCGGCCGCCGTCCATTGGCAGCGCCGGGAGCATGTTGAACACCGCCAGCATCACGTTGCTCGCGGTGAGCATCACCCACATCGTCTGCAGCGAAGGCGCCGAGTCGGCCAGGCCGGAGAACGCGTTGAGCATCCCCTCGCTGCCCAGCCAGACCGCCCCGACCCCGAACAGCCCGAACGCGATTGCCACGTTCACCAGCGGGCCCACCACCGCGATCAGCAGCTCCTGCCCGGGGGTCTTGGGCTTCTTCGACATCTGCGCCATCCCGCCGATCGGCAGCAGGATGATCTCCCGCACCGGGATCCCGAAGCCCTTGGCCACCAGCGAGTGCCCCAGCTCGTGCAAGCACCACCAGCAGCATCCCGAACGCGGCGCCCTGGAGGCCGAACCGGCTCCACTGGAAGGCGCCCAGTCCCAACGCGAGCAGGAAGGTGCTGTGGACCTTGAGGTCGATCCCGAACAGCCGAACGAGGCGAATAGATCCCATTGACTCAACCAGTAACCCCGCCCGGGACCTGCGCCACGAAGGATTTACCGGCGGGAATCCTCGGTTTTTCCGAAGAGTTCCCTTCGGGCCGAGTCGGCCACCGCCACCACCGCCGCGTGCCGCAGCCGCCGCTCGACCGAGATCGCCCAGAAGCGCTCGGTGACGTCTTCGGTGCGCCCGACCACCTGCACGTCGTACTGCCGGCAGACCTCGTCTTCGATCACCGTCGGGGCGGCGAACACTCCCCGGCCCCGCATCCCGAAGGTCATCAGCAGCGCGCTGTCGTCGAACTCCGCCACCACCTTCGGCCGCACTCCCAGGCTGTCGAGCCAGATCTCGAGCTGGCGCCGCACGGTGGTCGCGCGCGACGGCAGCAGCATCGGGGTGCCGTCCAGGGTCTTGGGGAACCCGCGGCGCAGCGAGGCGGCCTGGCCGGGGCGGGCGAAGAAGGTGGTCCCGCTCTCGCCCAGCGCGTGGCTGAACGCCTTCACCTTGATGTCCGCCGGCGCCGGCGAGTCCGCCAGCACCACGTCCAGCTCGTGCAGCGCCAGCTGGGCCAGCAGCTGCGGCAGCGGCCCCTCGTGACACTCCAGCTGCAGCAGCGGCACCGCGTCGAACGCCGGCTCGAGCAGCCGCTGGGCGACCAGCTTCGGGATCACGTCCGCCACTCCGACCGCGAACCGCAGCCCGGTGCCGGGAGCGCCGCCGGTCTCGAGCGACTTCTGCAGCTCCTTGCCGAGCCGGAAGATTTCGTCGGCGTACCGGAAGGTGGTCTGCCCGACATCGGTTAAAACCAGTTTACGGCCCTGACGCTGAAACAGCTTCTGGCCCAGGGACTCCTCCAGCGTCTTCAGCTGGGTGGAGATGGTGGGCTGCGAGAGGTGAAGCTCTTTGCTCGCGGCGGCAATTGTCCCGGCGCGGGCGACGGTCCAGAAGTAGAGAAGATGGTGGTAATTGAGCCAGGCCATTGGTTTTCACTATATGAACACTTTGATTCGAAACCTGCAGCAGACGGTGAATGGTTTGTGCTCGCTGGCCTGCGCCGGCCGGGCGCCGGGGACCGCCGGGGGCAAGGCGGCGCGGGCGGTGGTGCTCGAGGCGCTGCGTGAGGCGGGCTGCCAGCCGAAGGAGCAGGCGGTGCCCGGCTGCGAGGGCGCCAACGTGCTCGCCGAGGTGAAGGGCGACGCCGAGCGCTGGATCCTGGTCGGGGCGCACTACGACCACCTCGGCCAGCACGGCTCGAACATCTACTTCGGCGCCGACGACAACGCGGCGGCGGTGGCGATCCTGGTCGAGGTCGGCCGCGCGCTCGCCGCCCAGCCGCCTTCCGGGCGCAGCGTGGTGCTCGCTGCGTTCGACGGGGAAGAGCCGCCCCACTTCCACACCGCCGGAATGGGCTCGGCCCACTTCGTCGCCCACCCCACCGTGCCGCTCGAGCAGCTCGACCTGATGGTCTGCATGGACCTGGTCGGCCACGCGGTCGGCCCGGCCGGAGCGCCGAGCGAGGTGCGCCAGTCGATCTTCGCCCTCGGCGCGGAGCGCAGCGAGGGCACCGCCGCGCTGGTCGATTCGCTGGCCCGCGCCCAGCCCGGGGTGGTGGTGCGCCGGGCGGACGCCGACGTGATTCCCGCGCTCTCCGACCACTGGGCCTTCTGGCACCAGCAGGTGCCGTTCCTGTTCCTCACCAACGGCCGCTGGGAGCACTACCACCAGCCGACCGACACCCCCGACAAGCTCGACTGGGCCAAGATGGCCGCCACCGCGCTGTGGCTCGAGCAGCTGGTGCGCGCCGCCTGTGCCCGGCCCGAGCGGAAGGTGCGGTTCGCCAACGTCCACGACGACGCCTCGACCCTGACCAGCCTGCGGGGGCTGCTCACCGCGCTGCGGACGATCAAGCCCGACGCCGAGGTCGGCCTGAGCGCGATCGGCCGGCTGGAGACCCAGCTCAACGCCGCCGGGCAGCTGCCGCCCGAGCTCCACGCCCAGACCCAGGCGCTGGTCGAGATGATCGAGCTGTCGCTGAGCTGACGCTTCCGCCGGCGGCGACTGACCCGTCTGTCGACTTCGCTCGAGATGAACGGGGGCACTCCGTTCATGCTGAGCTTGTCGAAGCACGGGCTGGCCGCGGCCGCTGGGTCAGCTGCGGTCGACCTTGAACCGCCGGGTCAC
>JAGSPQ010000656.1 GCA_018262385.1 Myxococcaceae bacterium
GATCGACGCCGTGCAGTGGGCGGTGGCCGAGGGGCTCGCCGACCCGAAGAAGATCTGCATCTACGGGGGCAGCTACGGCGGCTACTCGGCGCTCGCCGGAGCGGCCTTCACCCCCGACGTCTTCAAGTGCGCGGTCGACATCGTCGGCCCCTCGAACCTGCTCACCCTGCTGGCGACGGTGCCTCCGTACTGGGCGGCGATGAAAGGGCGGTTCGACCTGCGGGTGGGCAATCCTTCCGACCCGAAGGATCTCGAGCTGCTGAAGAAGGCCTCGCCGCTCAACTCGGCGGACAAGATCCGGATCCCGCTGCTGATCGGCCAGGGCGCCAATGATCCGCGGGTGAAGCAGGCGGAGTCCGAGCAGATCGTCGCCGCGATGGAGAAGAACGGGCTGGGCGTCAGCTACGTCGTCTACCCCGACGAGGGGCACGGCTTCGCCCGCCCGGAGAACAACACCGACTTCATGGGGCGCACCGAGGCGTTCCTCGCCGAGCACCTCGGCGGCCGGTTCGAGCCGCTGCCGAAGGAAGGGAAGATTGCCGGCTCGACCGCGGTGGTGAAGGTGCTGAAGCCGCGCGCGGCGGCGAAGTAGGGCGCCCGCGCGCTACTTGCAGAACCTTCCCACCAGCATCGCGATCAGCCGCCCGGACAGCACCTCGGTGGTGGTCCCCTTCGCCACCTTGGTCGAGGCCTCCGCCGAGGCCATCTTCCCGCCGCAGTCGAGCGCGGCGGTGAGGACGGTGACCCTCCCCGCCATCATCTCTTCGTCCCGCTGGCTGATCTGGAGGTTGCACGCCTGCGGCGCGACGGTGCCCTTCACCGACGCCACCCACCGCGCGGCAAGCGACTTGCCGAGGATGGTCCGCGGCGACACGTCGAGCTCCTTCGGCAGCGCGTCGCAGCTCTTCTTCAGCTCGACCGGGGTGGTGACCACCGGCTCATGGGCGAGCGGATCGCCGGTCGGCACGGTCGCCAGCTCGGCCACCACCTCGCGCGGCGCCGTCGTCCCCTTCTGCGCGATCAGCGCCCTGGCGACCCGCGTGATCGCCGCTCCCACCTCCTTCGGGGTCGTCTCTTCGGAGAGGCTCAACGCCTGCGCGCCTCGCACCTCGTAGGTGGTACCGCTCACCGACGCCTTGCCCTTCTTCTCGTCGACGCGGGCGGACAGCTCGTAGACGCGCCGGGGAGCGGCGTCCTCGAGGAACTTCTGCCACAGCAGCTTCGACAGCCGCTGCGCGCACGCGTGGGTGGCGAGCATCGTCTCGCGGTACGGCGGCGGCCCGGCGATTTTTCCGCAGAACGCCACGTTCTTCTTCCACACCTCGTCCAGCGCGGGCGGCCAGCCGGCGATCGGCGGCGCGGTGAAGGTCGAGAAGTCCTGCATCCCGAGCAGGCTCGCCGGGTGCAGCAGGTACCCGTTGAGTGCGGTCGCGTCGATCAGCTTGCTGCCGGGCAGCCCCTGCTCCAGCGCGGCGCGGGGCTCGGGGCCGTTGACGACGATCACATCCACCGGGGTCGCGGCCAACAGGATGAAGAGCAGAGCGGGCATCCCGCCACCTTGTTCGCCCGGCGCCGGCCCGACAAGCCCAAATCGATCGGGGTCAGGCCGGCAGCAGCGCGCGCAGCTGCTGCTCGAGCTGATCGGCGAGCGTGGCCAGCTTGCGCTGCTGCCCGCCGACGAGCGCCCGATAGAGCGGCCGGCAGGCGAGCCAGGTCAGCCCGACGACGCCGAGGCCGGCGGCGATCCCGACCGGCAGCGAGGTGAGCCCCATGAACGGCAGGATCCAGGCGATGTTCGGGCCGGCGCTGCCGCCCACCCCGCCGACGATGCCGCCGAAGACTCCTCCGGCGAGCTGGCTGAAGTTGGCCTCGAGGCGCAGCACGGTGTTGCCGCCCGACACGCTGAACGAGATCTCGACCGGCGCCTTCTGGTTGGCGATCACGTAGGTCAGCGTCCGCCCGACCGTCGACACCAGCCCCGGCCCGCCGCGGCCTTGCAGCTGCTGGCGGATCGCCTGGGCCAGCGCCTCGTGGTGCTTCGGGTCGAGCTCGCCGGGGATGATCCGCTCGATCGACACCCGGGTCGGCGCCCCGAACCAGGTCTGCGCTCGCGAGCCCGGCGGCTGCCGCAGCTCGCCGATCGCCTGCCGCACCTGCGCGGGGTCGATGCCGGCGTCGATCGCGATCTGCTCGAGCTCCGAGCGGGTGAGGGTGGCTGCCGGCGGCCCCAGCTCGCGCTGCAGCCCCGCCGCCCGCTTGAGGATCTTGCCGACTTCCTCGTTGGTGAAGGTCTGCTCTGGAGCAGCACGAACCCGCTCGGACATTCGGAAGACTCTAGGACATCAGACCGCGACCTTCTTCTCGAACAGCGTCTTCCCGTCGCCGTCGTGGAACACCAGCCGGTACTCCTTCGTCGCCGGCAGGCAGTGAATCGCCAGGTAGTTGTTCTCGCCCGAGGCGAACTCCCAGCGCGGCTTGGTGAGCAGGTTGAACAGCGCGTTGGCGCTCTGGCCTCCCGGCCCGGCGAGCACCTCGAGCGCGGTCGAGCCGGGGCCCGAGGGCGAGACGGTGCCGCAGCTGGCGAAGTGGTGATCGCCGGCGACCCAGAGCACGCCGCCAATCGCCTCGTCGTCGATGTACGAGAGGATCTCGAGCCGCTGGTTCTGGTACGCGCGCCAGCCGTCGGGGTTGAACGCCGAGAACCCGAAGTCGCTGATCGGCACCGAGTTGAGGATCACCTTGAAGGTGCAGGGGCTCGCCTTCAGCGCGGCCTTGAACCAGTCCATCTGCTCGCGCGACAGGTAGATGTGCTGGCCGTTGAGCAGGGTCGAGGGCTTGCGCTCGCCGCGGCCGTCGAGCACGAACAGCTCGGCGGTCGAGCCCCAGCGAATCGACTTCCAGAGCCGATCTGGCGCGATCGCGTCCCGGCGCAGCGGCAGCGCCTCGAAGTAGCTCTGCCTCGCCGCCGCCAGCTTCGAGGCGGCGATCGTCTCGGGGTTGAAGTCGTTGGTCACCTCGTGGTCGTCCCAGGTCGCCACCAGCCCGACCGACGCCCGCAGCGCGCGGTACTCGGGGCGCGAGAGGCCCTGGGCCCACTTCGCCCGGTACTCGGCGAGGGTGGTCGCGCCGTCGTTGTAGGTGGTGTCGCCCAGCAGCAGAAACGCGTCGAGGTCGTCCCGCTCGGCGGCGCGCGCCAGCGGCCTGGGCACGATCGCGTTCTGGGTGCAGGAGACCGCTCCGAAGATCAGCGGCTCCGACTGGCCCGGCCCCAGCGCGGCGCGGAACCGGCCAATCGGGCTGCGGGAGAGCGGCTGGCCCGCGGCGCCGTGCACGAACGCATAGCGGTAGCGCGCGCCCGGGGTCAGCCCCTGCACGTCGAGGTGGACGAAGCCGCCGTCGACCGGAGTGACCGGCGCATCGGCCACCTGCTCGGCGTAGGTGCCGCCTTCCATCCGCCACACCCGCAGCCGCAGCGGCTCGAGCCCGGCGTAGCGGGTCTGGAGAATGATCCGATCCGCCAGCGCGTCGCCGGCGGCGATCCCGAACCCGAACAGCGGCGCCGACTCGGTCAGCGTCTCCGGGTTCTCGACCGGCACCCCGGCATCGACGCCCGCATCGGCC
>JAGSPQ010000657.1 GCA_018262385.1 Myxococcaceae bacterium
GAGCCCCGATCGCAGAAGGACAGCGGGTGGAACTTCACCTGCCGCAAGCCGCACGCGACCTCCGAGCTGGGCACCCTGACGCTGGGCGCGCTGGCGCACCGGCTGCCGCAGATCGTGAAGTACCTCTCGTTGCCGCCCGGCTGCTCGGTCGAGTTCCACGGCAACGACGGGGTGATCGATTCCCGGGCCGCGCGGAGGGATGAGGACGACGAGCCGGAAGAGCTCGACGAGCCCCATTGAGCGCGTTCTTCGGCGAGCTGTACCTTCGCAGCACCCGCCCATTCCTCGACGCGAAGGTCACCGCCGCCGAGATCGACTACCTCGCCGCCCGGTTTGGGGCGCTGAGCGTCCCCGGGCCGCTGCTCGACTTCGGCTGCGGTCACGGCCGCCACCTCGAGGTGGGCGCCCGGCTGGGCCGGCCGATGATCGGACTGGATCGCGACCCGCTCTCGCTGAGCGAGGCGACCCGTGCCGCCCCGGTCGCGCGGGGAGACTTCTTCGCCGCTCCCTTCCGGCCGGGGGCGTTCGCCGGGGTGTGGGCCTGGTACAACTCGATCTTCACCTTCGAGGACGCGCAGATCTCCGCACTGTTCGCCCAGCTGGCCCGGCTGGTGCGCCCGGGCGGGATGCTGATCCTCCACACCCTGCCGCGCGAGAAGATCGCCGCGGATCCCGCCTCCGACTACGCGGGAGATCTGCCCGACGGCTCGCGGCTGACCGAGCAGGTGCGCTTCAACCCCGGCAACGGCCGGGACGAGGGGCGCCGCACCCTGACCCTCCCCGACGGGCGGGTGATGGCGGCCGACTACTTCATCCGGTACTACTTCCTGCACGAGCTGGAGGCGATGTTGGAACTCGTTGGTTTCCGGACGATTTTCGTGCATGGAGGGCTCGACGCCAGCCCGCTGTCGGGCACCTCGGCGGACCTGATCCTGGGAGCTCAACGTGGGTGAACGAAAGCTGCGGATCCTGGTGGCGAAGCCCGGCCTCGATGGCCATGACCGGGGCGCCAAGATCATCGCCCGCGCCCTGCGGGACGCCGGGATGGAGGTTATCTACACCGGGCTGCACCAGA
This sequence comes from Myxococcaceae bacterium, assembly GCA_018262385.1. Taxonomy (GTDB): domain Bacteria; phylum Myxococcota; class Myxococcia; order Myxococcales; family Myxococcaceae; genus JAGSPQ01. Next base: position 1,076 of record JAGSPQ010000657.1, read on the forward strand.
CCCCGGAGATGATCGTGAGCGCCGCGATCCAGGAAGACGTCGACGCGATCGGAATGTCGATCATGTCGGGTGCGCACATGACCCTCTTCCCGGCGGTGATGGATCTGCTCCGGGAACAGAAGGCCGCCGACATCGCGGTCTTCGGCGGAGGGATCATCCCGGACGACGACATCCCCAAGCTCAAAGAGAAGGGCGTGGCCGCGATCTTCACTCCCGGCAGCAGCACCCAGGACATCATCCAGTGGATCAAGCAGCACATCCCAGCCAACGCCTAGTCGGCTGCCCGCTGCCGGCGGCGGTCGAGGTCTACGAGGTCGGCCCGCGCGATGGTCTGCAGAACGAGCTGCGCACCCTCGCGACCGCCGACAAGGTCCGGCTGATCGATGGGCTGGTCGACGCGGGGCTGAAGCGGATCGAGGCGACCAGCTTCGTCCCTCCGAAGTGGATTCCCCAGCTGGCAGACGCCGAGAAGGTGCTCGAGCGGGTCAAGCGGCCCCCGGGCGTGGTGTTCTCCGCGCTGGTGCCGAACCTCAAGGGGCTCGAGCGGGCGCAAGCGGCCGGGCTGCAGGAAGCCGCGGTGTTCCTCTCGGTGACCGAGAGCCATTCGAAGAAGAACCTGAACAAGACGGTGGCCGAGGCGCTGGCGACGGTGCGCGAGGTCTCCGACGCGGCGGTGAAGGCGGGGATGCGGGTGCGCTGCTACCTGTCGACCGTCTGGGGCTGCCCGTACGAGGGCGCGGTGGCGATCGACCAGGTCGTCGCGCTGTGCCGCCAGCTGCAGGGGCTGGGGCTGTACCAGCTGTCGCTGGGCGACACGATCGGCGTGGGGACCCCGAAGCAGACCGAGCAGATCGTCACCGCGGTCGCCGAGGTGTTTCCGATTCCGATGCTGGCGCTCCACCTCCACGACACCCGCGGCACCGCCCTGGCCAATGCGCTGGTCGGCCTGCAGCTGGGGATCGCCACCCTCGACTCGAGCGTCGGCGGCCTGGGCGGTTGTCCCTATGCGCCCGGCGCGGCGGGAAACCTCGCCACCGAGGATCTGGTCTACCTGCTCCAGGGCCTGGGGATCGCGACCGGGGTGTCGCTGCCCCGGCTGGTCGAAGCCGGCCAGCTCGCCCAGGAGCTGATCGGCCGCAAGCTGTCGGGCAAGTACCTCCAGGCGGCGATCGGCGAGCGCGAGAAGGCCGCCTCCCGCCTGCCGCCGGCCTGACGATCAGCCCCCGAAGAGCGACCGGAGCCAGGCGAAGAACCGGGCGAACAGCCCCTCGGATCGCACCGGGGCCAGCGCCGTCGGGGGCGCCGCGGCGGCGTCCTGCTCGAGCTTGGCCTTCACCGCCGCCGGGGTGTCGCGGGTGGTCAGCGTCGCCACCACCTCGCGCCCGGTCTTGTCTTCTTTCGCCGAGACCTTGAGCAGGCACTCGTTGCTGACTTCGAAGGTGACGGTGACGCTCACCGAGCCGCGGGGCCCCCTGGGCAGATCGGTCAGCTTCAGCGTCCCGAGGTACTCGTTGGCCTGGGCGCGATCGCTCTCGCCCTGGAAGACGGTCAGCTCGAGCTCGGCCTGATCGTCGCGGGTGGTGCGGTGGAGGTGGGTCCGCTTCACCGGCAGCGCGGTGTTGCGGTCGATGATCGGCTTGAACCGGCCTCCCGGGATCCCGACCCCGATCGCCATCGGCAGCACGTCGATCAGCACCACCCCGGCCTTCTGCTCGAGCGCGCGGGCGAGCAGGCTGGCGCCGAGCGCGACCGCCTCGTCCGGGTGGACGCTGCGCGCGGGCGGCTTGCCGAACATCTCGGTGATCTTCTCGTGCACCAGCGGGAAGCGGCTCTGGCCGCCGACCAGGATCACCTCCTGGATGTCGCTGGGCTTGAGCCCCTTGCTCTTGAGCACCTCGCCGCAGACCGCGATCGTCCGGTCGACCAGCGCCGAGGTCAGCTCGATCAGCTTCGCCCGGGTGAGCACCACGTCGAGATCGAACGGCTTGTTGTCGATCATCGTGATGAACGGGACGTGGATCCGCTGCTCGGTGCGCTCGGACAGCGCGCACTTCGCCCGCTCGGCGGCGTCGGTGATCCGCTGCAGCGCCACCCGGTCGCCCTGGAAGTCCATCTTGTGCAGCGCCGCCCACTGCGCCAGCAGCCAGGTGACGATCGCGTTGTCGAAGTCGAGGCCGCCGAGGAAGGTGTCGCCGCCGGTGCTGACCACCTCGTAGACGGTGTCGTTGAGCTCGAGCACCGACGCGTCGAAGGTGCCGCCGCCGAGGTCGTAGACCAGCACCTTCTGCGAGAGCTTGCGGCCCCAGCCGTAGGCCAGCGCGGCGGCGGTCGGCTCGTTGACGATCCGCTCGACGTGGAGGCTGGCGAGGCGGCCGGCTTCCCGCACCGCCTGGCGCTGGTTGTCGTTGTACCAGGCGGGCACGGTGATCACCGCCCGCGAGACGGGCTCGCCCAGCTGCAGCTGCGCCAGCTCTTTGACCTCGCGCAGGATCAGCGCCGAGATCTGCTGCAGGGTGTAGGTGCGATCGCCCAGCCGCACCG
>JAGSPQ010000658.1 GCA_018262385.1 Myxococcaceae bacterium
TCCCAGCGGCGACGACGCCACCTGCCCGTGGACCGCAATCGACAGGTCCCGCCCCGGCAGCCCGCGGACGATCTTCGACGCCGGCAGGTCGAGCACCGCGCCGCCGCGCTCGAGGTCCTGCAGCAGCCGCCCCACCAACCGGTGGAGCGGGTGGGGGATGAGGTGCGCCACCCGTCAGAGCGCCTGCGCCACGCCGGTGCGCGCGTTGAAGGCGTCGATCATCGCGTCCCAGCCTTCAGCCTCGGCGTACCGCTCGTCCCAGAACGCCGGATCCCACAGCGCCCGCAGCTCCTCGCTGGTCTTCCCCTGCTGCTCGACCCAGGTGAAGTACTTCAGGTTGTGGAGCGCCTTGCGGTCGCGGTACCCCAGCTCGCGCAGGTAGTCGGTGCCGCAGCTGCGCACCAGATCGAGATCCATCGCCGCGTTCAGCTCGGAGTAGGGGCCGCGGCTCTTCGCCAGCTCCTCGACCCGCGAGCCGTACATCTCGGCCGAGTCGGTGAACACGGTCAGCACCACGTCGTCCGCGCCCAGCTCGTAGTACTTGGCGACCTTGATGCTGGTGAGCAGGTTGCAGATGCTCGAGATGCCCAGCAGCGGCAGCTTGTCGAGCACGCCCGGCGCGACGCCTTCCTTCTGCAGCAGCGCCCGGCCGGTCTTCTCGTTGAACAGCCGCAGCAGGCGAATGGTGTGCTCGTCGTCGATCGCCGCCACCGCGTCGGTGTTCCGCACGTTGTGGATCCAGGGGATGTGCTTGTCGCCGATGCCCTCGATCCGGTGATCGCCGAACCCGTTCATGTAGAGCGTCGGGCACTGCTGCGCCTCGGTCGCCACCACCCGCACCCCGGAGTGGGTCTTCTTCAGGAAATCGCCGGCGCCGATCGTCCCCGCCGAGCCGGTGGCCGAGACGTACGCCGCCAGCCGCCCCTTCGGGCCCTTCGCCTGCTCGAACGCCTCGGCCAGCGCCGGCCCGGTGACGTGGTAGTGCCAGGCGGGATTTCCGAACTCTTCGAACTGGTTGAAGATCACGTCGGTGGGCCGGGTGCGGCGCAGCTCCCAGCACTTGTCGTAGATCTCCTTCACGTTGCTCTCGGTGCCCGGGGTGGCGATCACCTCGGCGCCGATCTTCTTCAGCCACTCGAACCGCTCGCGGCTCATCCCCTCGGGGAGGATCGCCACCGCGGTCGCGCCCAGCAGCGCGCAGTCGAAGGCGCCGCCGCGGCAGTAGTTGCCGGTCGAGGGCCAGACCGCTTTCTGGGTCGTCGGGTCGAACCCGCCGGTCACCAGCCGCGGCACCAGGCAGCCGAACGCGGCACCGACCTTGTGCGCGCCGGTGGGGAAGTACTTGCCGACCAGGCCGATGATCCGCGCGTCGGTCTGGGTGATCGACTTCGGCAGTTCGAACGCGTTCACGTTGCCGAACAGCCCGCTCTGCACGTCGTTCTTCCAGCTGATCCGGAACAGGTTGACCGGGTCGACGTCCCACAGGCCGACCTTCGGCAGCCGCTGCTTCACGTGGGCGGGGATTTTGCTGGGATCCCTCATCTGGGCGAGGGTGGGGATCACCACCTTGCGCTCGCGGCACAGCCTGGCGGCGCGATCCAGCACGGCCTCGTTGACGATCTTCATCGCTTCTCCTTTTGCTCGATCAGTCGTTTCAGCGAAGCCAGGTCCGGGTCGATCAGGTGCGGCGTGCCCGCGGCCTTCATCGCGCTCACCACGTCTTTGAGCCCGCTGCCGGTGATCAGCGCCACCACCGACGCGTCCTTCGGAATCTTTCCCTGCTCGACCGCCCGGGACAGGCAGGCGATCGCGGTCGCCGCGGCGGGCTCGGCGAACACCCCTTCGGTGCGCGCGAGCAACCGCATCGCGGCGAGGATCTCTTCGTCCGGCACGGCCACCGCGGCGCCCTTCGACTCGCGCACCGCCGCCACCGCGGCCTCGCCGTCGCGAGGGAGGCTGACCGAGATGCTGTCGGCGATCGTCGTGCCGCTCACCGGGCGCAGCTTCCCGTCGCCCTCGAGCGCCAGCGTCACCGCGTTGCTCCCGGACGCCTGGGCCGCGAGCAGCTTCGGCAGCCGGTCGATCAGCCCCGCCGCCTTGAAGTCGACGAAGCCCTTCCACACTCCGCTCAAGATGTTGCCGTCGCCCACCGGCACCACCACCCAGTCGGGGACCTCGAAGGCGCGTTGCTCGGCGATCTCGAACGAGACCGTCTTCTTCCCTTCGCGGGTGAACGGGTTGAAGCCGGTGTTGCGGTTGTACCAGCCGTACTCCTGGCAGGCCTGCAGGCACAGGTCGAACGCCTGGTCGTAGGTGCCGCGCACCTGGATCACCGTCGCTCCGAAGAGGAGGATCTGGGCCAGCTTGGCCGGCGGGGCCGACTCGGGGACGAAGATGGTGGTCTTCATCCCGGTGCGGGCGGCGAGGCAGGCGAGCGAGGAGGCCGCGTTGCCGGTCGAGGCGCCGGCGACCCGGGTCTCACCGCGCGCGTGGGCCACCGCGAGCGCGATCGCTCCCGCCCGATCCTTGAGCGAGCCGCTCGGGTGGCGGGTCTCGTCTTTGAGCTGCAGCTGCTTCAGCCCCAAATGGGCCGCCAGCGCCGGAGCGTCGAGCAGCGGCGTCCAGCCCACGTTCAGCCGGGCCGCGTGGGTGCCGCGGTCCACCGGGAGCAGCGGCGCATACCGCCAGAGCGTGCGGTCGGGATCAGTGGCGAGGTGCGCGCGGGACAGCTCGCGGCGCACCCGGTCGAAGTCGTACTGGGCGAGCAGGTTGCCGCCGCAGGCGCAGGTGTATGCGGGGGCCGCTGCCGGCAGCAGGTCCTTCGCGCAGCGGATGCAGCGCAGAGCGGTGAGGTGCGGCATCGGCGGGGCGACCGTAGCAAACGGGTCACTCCCCCAGTGGTTCCGGGGTATTTGGCTGGGCGGGGGCCCTCAGCTGCACTTCTCGCCGCGATTAAGCGGGCGGTATGCTCGGTCGAACCCATGACCAGCCCGCCAAACGTCTTCAGGAACGAGCACAAGGGCATTCGCAGCGCGCTCTTCGACCTGTGCCTTCAAATCGGCCGAACGGACAGCTCCCAACAGGACAAGTGGGAAGCGGTGCTGCAGCGGACCCGGGAGGTGATGGGCTTCGTCGATCGCCACCGCCACAACGAGGACTCGCTGCTGCTTCCGCTGCTCAAGGAGCGCGCTCCCGAGTACTACCAGCGGATGCGGACCGCCCACCGGGAGCTCGACGCCACCCACGAGGCGCTCACCCACGCGCTCGAGAACGATCCTCCCCAGCTGTACCACTCGGCCTGCGACTACACCGCCGCGCTGCTCGAGCACATGCGGGAGGAAGAGCTCGAGCACCTCCCCGTCCTCCAGATTCACCTGTCGGCGAGCGAGCTCGAAGACTTCCAGCGTCGCGCCCTGATGAACGCGGCGCCACCGGAGCAGAACCTGCTGCTGCGCAGCATGCTCGGCGCGATGACGGACTCCGAGGTGGCGGAGTTCCTCGTGTGGGCCTCCACCGCCGCGCCCACCGAGACCCAGGCACAGTTCCGCGCCGTGGCCCTCGCCGTGCGCCAGGGCCCGTAACAGGCGCTATCGGCCCTTCGATTTGGCGCGGGT
>JAGSPQ010000659.1 GCA_018262385.1 Myxococcaceae bacterium
GAGCGTGTTTGCAGCCGGTTGGCGCCTGGGGCGGCCTCAGTTTACCGAGGGCGAATACAGCTCCTCGGCTGAAACCACCCGCGGAAGGAAGGCCTGGCGATCGAAGCGGATCCGCCCAATCGCAGGCGGCGCTCCGGGCACCCGCGTCTCGACCGCCACCATTCCGCTCGAGCCGCGCACGGCGAGCTTTCCGGTGCGCAGGTTGTCGACCCGGTAGTGCAGCTCGCAGCTGACCCGCAGCAGCCGGGTCAACGCGACCCGCACCTCGATCACGTCGTCGTAGCCGATGAACTCTTCGTAGCGGACGTGGAGATCGCGCATCGCCAGGTAGATCCCCTTCCTGGCGAACTCCAGCACCGGGACGTCGAACTTCCGGAAGTACGCCTCGCGGGCCTGCTCGAACCAGATCGCCGCGTTGGAGTGGTGCACGTAGCCCAGGCCGTCGACCTCCGAGAACGTCACCCGCTTCTGGAAGGCGACCGTCAGCGGCTCAATCCGAGGGTTCATGCAGGGTTGGCTTTCTCAAAGGGTGGAAAACCACCGGCTCTAGCTGTTTTCGCCATCGGTGGAAACCTCAGGCACACAGTGGCGGATAATGTGCGCGTGAGCCTCGAACCTCTGCTGCCGTTGATTGCTCCTTCGCTCCGCCCCGAGAAACAGCCAGACCGCCGTGGCTCTCGAAGCGACTCGCTGCTCGGCCTGTTTCAGCGGCTGTCGAAGGGCGCCCAGGAGCGCCGCGCCTTCCGCGAGCGCCGCGCCACTGCGCGGGTGGCGGTCGAGCTCGAGTGTGAAGAGCGCACCACCGACAGCCGCTACGTGCGGATGACCAACGACCTGTCGACGTTCGGGATGTCGACCCGCCAGGGCCACACCCCGGCGGCCGGCACCCGGCTCACCCTGTGCCTGTTTCTGCCCGACGAGCCGCTGGCGCCGCTGAAGCTCGACGCCGAGGTGCTCGGCCCGTACGACAGCGGCGGGGGGATGCGGATGCGGTTCAAGAATCCGTCGGTGGACGCGGTGAAGCGGATTCACCGGTACCTGTCTTCGATTGGCGAGTGATCCAGTAGAGTTGGGCGCATGAGCGACGCCAGCTCCTCCCTCGAGCGCAGGCGCGCAATCCGCGTCAGCGTGGTGATCCCGGTCGAAGTCCGCGATGCGCACGGCTTCACCCTCCACTCGTCCAGCGACCTGTCGGTCGGCGGGATCTACTTCGATCGCGCGATTCCCCACCAGGTCGGCACCCGGGTCGAGCTGTCGTTCAACCTCCCCGGCGATGAGCGGCCGGTGGTCTGCGCGGGCGAAGTGGTCAATGTTCCCGACACCCATTCGTACGGAATGGGAGTGCGCTTCGTCGACCTCTCGCCAGAAGCCGAAGCGATGCTCTACGCGTTCATCGGGGACCAGACATGAAGCAGCAAGCGACGCGGGTCGGGCTGGTGCTGCTGGTGGGCGCCCTGGGCTGCATCCGCGACACCCGGCCCCAGCGGGATCGCGGCGCCGCCGGGCTGATCGAGAACACCGAGACCATCAAGGGGCCGCTCAAGCACCGCTGCGCCGGGCTCGGCAACAGCGGCGCCTCGAAGCGCTGCGAAGAGGCCAGGTACCTGGGCCAGATCTATGTGCGGAAGCTGGATGTAGGCACCGACGTCTGCCTCGAAGGTGGTTTCGGCGATGAGCCCGGCGGCGCCTGCCTGGCGCGGGCGCAAGTGGCGGATTCGCGCCCCGGCGAGGTGTTGCTGGAGGTGCGGGGAGCAAAACCCGACTCCCGGTGGTTTCATAAGGACCAGAACCAGTACTGGTTCGAAGAGACCGCCCTGGTGGACCTCTACCTCGCTGACCACGGTTATTGATCATGGCCTTCTATGACCCAGTGCTCCAACGGCTGAAGCAGCTTTCCCCGAGCAGCCTGCGGGGCATCGCCGACGAGAAGATCACCGTCGTGGTGCTCAAGGAGACCACCCGGGCGAAGGTGAAGATCGACGAGCTGAGCCAGCGCTACCCGACCGCGGGCCCGCGCGAGCTGGCGCAGCGGATGATCGACTCGAAGAAGGCGTTCGCGGGGATGGTGGGCGGCGTCAGCGGCGTCTTCGGCATCGCCACCCTGCCCGCCGACCTCGGGCTGATGGTCTACCTCCAGCTGGCGCTGCTGGTGGAGGTCGCCACCCTCTACAAGGTGAACCTGAAGAGCGAGCGCGCGCGGCAGGAGCTGCTCGACGTGTTCGGCTACGCCAACGGCATCGGCCCGCTGCAGCGCGCCAGCCCCAAGCTGGTGGGGAAGCTGGCGACGCTGCTGCTGCAGAAGGGCGGGCTGGAGACGTTCGGGCGGGCGATGCCGCTGGTCGCCGCGCCAATCAGCGCCTACCTCAACAACCAGCACATCCAGCAGGTCGGCGAGCAGGCGATTCGCCACTACGACGGCTTCACCGCCGCGCACGCGAAGGCGAAGAAAGCCAGCGGAGCCTGAGAGCCGATGCGGTTGGACTCGCTCACCAACTGCGTCTCGCCGCAGTACTTCCGCACCGAGCTGGCCGACGCGGTCTCTCTCGCGCGCCGGGCGAAGGTGCCGATCTCGCTGGTCTGGCTCGACGTCGACGAGTGCGCGGTCGCCAACCAGGACCATGGCTTCGAGGCGGTGAACCAGGCGATCGCCCGGGTGGGGCTGACGCTGAAGGTCCTGGTCGGAGACAAGGGCACCGTCGGCCGCCTGCAGGGAGCGGCGTTCGCGGTGCTGCTGCCGCAGACCACCCGCGAGGTCGCGCTCGAGCTGGGGCAGCGGCTTCGAGCGGCCGCGGGGCGGCTGACCCACCCGGGGGACGGGGCCTCGTTCGAGCTGAAGCTGTCGGGCGCGGTGGTGCAGGCGCTGCCCAACGAGCTGCCGCTCAACCTGCTCGAGGCCGCCGAGGTGTTGAGCGTGCGCGCCAAGCAGGCGGGGCGGGACACGCTGCTGCTGCGCTGAAAAGCTCCTACTTGCGAGCCGGGCAGACCGCGCCGCTCTGCGCCGTCGCGCGCGCCTCGTTCTGTTTTCGCTCGACGGATCCCGGTGCTCCCCAGGCCGCATCGACTTCGTCCGCCGCCTGGTGGGACTGGAGGAAGCTGGCCGCCAGCCGCCGCAGGTACGGGTTGTCCGAGCCGAGCGCCTTCTTCTGGGGCTGCCACAGCTGCTCGGGCCCGACGGCCCGCATCCGCTCTTCGTGCCAGCCCTTCGCCTCCAGCACCGCCGCGACCAGCGACGGGTAGGCCGGATCGAGATCGGTGCCCTCTCCGCGATCCTGCTCGACGCCGACCAACTGCCGCCCGCCTTCGTCGAAGAACGCGATCAGCTTCAGCTGCTTGCGCTTGCGAGCCAGCGGCAGGCAAGGCGAGTTGGAGGTCAGCGAGAGCGCGAGCTTCGGAAGCGGGTCGGTGCTCTCGGGTGGGAAGAGCAACCGCCCTTCGGTGCGCGGCGGCTTGCCATACGAGACGGTGAACTCGACCACCCGCGCCGACCCGAACACCTTGTCCGCCAGGGGGACGGTTTCTCCGCACAGCACGGTGGCGACGACGAGCGACAGCATGGCGAGGCGCACGGTAACCCACGTGTGGACGCTTCGCTCTTGAGAGCGAGGGA
>JAGSPQ010000058.1 GCA_018262385.1 Myxococcaceae bacterium
CGAGGCGGTGCCGCCGTCGAACGCAGCCATCTTCGACAGCTCCGCCTGCAGCCGGGAGGCGACCGTCATCGCCCCGTCCCGCGGGGTGTGGGGCAGCAGCACCAGGTACTTGTCGTCGGCGAACGGGACGGTGAGGTCGATGTCCCGGATCACCTTGTAGATCCCGGCGATCGCCTCCGAGCGGATCGCCGCCCGCTGGAACTCGGGCGAGCCGGCCGCCGCCAGCCGCTCGGCCAGGTGGTCCAGCCCGATCAGCACCACCGCCACCGGGTACTGGTACCGGCGGCTGCGCTTGACCTCCAGCGGGAGGAACCGCTTGAGGAAGCCGATCTCGCTCCCCGCCGACGCGCCGCCGCCCTGCTTGAGCTGGTCCTTCAGCCGCTTGACCTCGGCCTCCAGCGCCTGCAGCCGCTGCTTCAGCGGCTCTTCGCGGCCCTTCAGCTCGGCCACCTGGGCGTTGAGCCGGCTGGTCGCCTCGAGCAGCTTCGCCTCGCGGGCCTTCGGCTGCTCGATGCTCTTCGCCAGCTCGCTCTTCAGCCCGGCGTTTCGCAGCACCAGCTGCGCCATCGCCACCACCGCCGCGCGCTTGAGCGGGCCGAGCAGGAACCCGTCGGCGCCCACCCGCGCGGCGCGCTCCTCGGGAAGGTCTTCGTCCGGCGGGTAGACCAGCACCACCGGGCACAGCGGGCTGAGCCCCTTGATCCGGGCGCAGAGCGCCTCTCCGTCGAAGTTCCCCGAGCTCGACGCGAACACCACGTCGGGCGGCCGGGAGAGGGCCATCGCGTCCACCGCCTCGGCCACCGAGTGGGCAGCGATCACCTCGTGCCGCGCGCCTTCGAGGAACTTCCTCAGCGCGGCACAGATCGGCAACGACGGCTCGGCAACCAGCGCGAGGGCCAAACTCAGACCTCGAGGACTTCTTTTTCCTTCTTCACCACCAGATCCTCGACCGTCTTCACGCCCGCATCGGTCTCTTTCTGCACCTTCTCGTTGGCGCGCTTGTTCTCGTCCTCGGTGATCGACTTGAGCTTGAGCAGCTCCTTGAGCTTCTCGTTCGCCTCGCGCCGCTCGTTGCGGATTGCGACCTTGTGCTCTTCGCCCTTCGCCTTCACCTGCTTGGCGATGTCCTTGCGGCGCTCTTCGGTCAGCGCCGGAATCGGGACGCGGATGATCTCTCCGTCGTTCATCGGGTTGAGGCCGAGGTTGGCGTCGCGAATCGCCTTCTCGATCTCCTTGATGATCCCCTTGTCCCACGGCTTGACCGTGATCAGCCGGGGCTCGGGGACGCCGAGCGCCGCACACTGGTTGAGCGGGGTGGGCGTGCCGTAGTTGTCGACCCGCACGCTGTCGAGCATCGCCGCGTTCGCGCGCCCGGTGCGGATCTTGGCCAGGTTCTGCTTCAGGTCGTCGAGCGTCTTCGTGATTGCCACGCCCAGCGCCTTCACCACGTCGTCATGCATTCCCATGTCGCTCTCCGGTTGAAGGGGTACGCCCCGACTTACGCGAAAACCGTCTCGCCCATTCCTACGATCGTCCCGACATCTTGCGGGTTATTCACGGCGCGCCCGATGTTTCCCGGCCTGGTCATGTCGAAGACGATGATCGGCATCCGGTTGTCCATGCACATCGCGATCGCCGTCGCGTCCATCACCTGGAGGTTCTTGTCCAGCGTCTCCCGGTAGCTCACGGTGCGGTAGCGGCGCGCCCCGTTGTTCTTCCTCGGATCCGAGTCGTAGACGCCGTCGACCTTGGTGCCCTTCAAGATCACCTCGGCGTTGATCTCCATCGCCCGCAGCGACGCCGCGGTGTCGGTGGTGAAGTACGGATTGCCGGTGCCGGCGGCGAAGATCACCACCCGGCCCTTCTCGAGGTGTCGCACCGCCCGCCGTCGGATGTAGGGCTCGCTGATCTGCTCCATCTTGATCGCCGACATCACCCGGGTGTCCACCCCCTGCCGCTCGAACGCGTCCTGCAGCGCCATCGAGTTGATGCAGGTGGCCAGCATTCCCATGTAGTCGGCGCTCGCCCGATCCATCCCCTCGGTGGCGCCCTTCACCCCGCGGAAGATGTTGCCGCCGCCAATCACGATCGACAGCTGCACTCCGGACTGGACGACGTCTTTCACTTCGGTGGCGATCCGCGCCAGCGTCTCGGTGTTGATCCCGTAGGAGTCCTTCCCCATCAGGGCTTCGCCCGAGAGCTTGAGCAGGACCTTCTTGTAGCCACCCGTCTTCGCGCCCGTTGCAGCCATGGGCCGAAGCTTCTAGCGAAGGTTGGCGCGGCCGGCAGCAATTACGCGCTACGCCTGCGTCACTTCCTCCGACTGGTTGAGCGCCTGGAGGTGGGAGGCGACCTTCACCAGCTGGGCCGCCAGGGTCCGCAGCTCGTCGGGGGAAAGCCGGATCTGGGTGATCCCGCCCGAGACGTCGAGCACCTCCAGCACCGCCTGGTTCCGCTTGTCCCGCGGCGCCACCCGCACCGCCCCCGAGCCGGTTCGACTCTGGAGCACGATGCCGGGACCTTTGCCTGCGCTGTGGACTTTGCTCACGACAACCAGATTGTCGCGCCCAATTCGCCAATGTTGCCGGGGGGATGGATGCCTACATGGAGCAAACCCGCTCCACCGGACTGCAAAGAAACAGCGCAGGCCCCCTGAAGAGGACCTGCGCTGGGGATCTGCGAGCAGTCTGGGCCGCTTAGGCCTGGGCGATCGTCTTGGCGACCTCGGCCGCCAGGTCTTCCTTCTTCTTCTCGATCCCTTCGCCGACCTCGAACCGGGCAAACCGGGTGGCGCTCACCTCGGCGCCGGCGGCCTTGGAGGCCTCGGCGAGCAGGCCCTTCACCTTCTTCTTGTCGTCCTTGATGCTGACCTGGTCGACCAGGCAGGCGCCCTCGTAGAACTTCTCCAGCTTGCCGGTGAGGATCTTCTCCCAGATCGCCTCCGGCTTCTTCGCCGCCAGCAGCTCGGCCTTGTAGATGTCCTTCTCCTTCTCGAGCACGTCGGCGGGGACCTCTTCCCGGCGCAGGTAGGGCGGCTTCATCGCCGTCGCCTGCATCGCCAGCTCGCGCGCCACGCCGGTGGTCGCCTCGTGCTTCGCGGCGGCCTCCGAGCCAGCGGTGAGCTCGACGATCGCGCCCTGGCGCCCGTTGCTGTGCAGGTAGCTGCCGATCACCGTGTGGCCGGTGAGCGCGAAGCGGGCGAAGCGGCGCACCGAGATGTTCTCGCCGATCTTGGCGACCGACTCGGTCAGCACGTCCTTCACCTTCTTGCCGTCCTTCCACGCCGTCTCGAGCAGCGCGGCGAGGTCGGCCGGGCCGGCCTTGCCGATCAGCTCGGTCAGCTCTTTGGTCAGCGCGACGAAGTCGGGGTTGCGGGCGACGAAGTCGGTCTCGCAGTTGACCTCCGCCAGCGCGCCGATGCGGCCGTCGGCCGAGATCGACAGGCCGATCAGGCCTTCCGCGGCGATGCGGGCGCCTTTGCTGGCCGCCTTGCTGATCCCCTTCTTCCGCAGCCACTCCTCGGCCTTGGAGAAATCACCCGCGCTCTCCGAGAGCGCCTTCTTGCAATCCATCATTCCGGCGCCGGTCTTCTCGCGCAGGTCCTTCACCATCGTGGCGCTGATCTCAGCCATGGCTCTCACTCGTTCAAAAGGTTGGAGGGGAAAAACAAAGTGAGCGGCGCGCGTACGGCGGGCCGCTCACCCGGATGACGACCGTCTTGGAAATTACTCGGGCTTCGCTTCGGCCGCAGGCTGCGCCTCGGGCGCGGGCTCGGGGATCATCTCGGGCGCCGGCTCAGGAGCGGGCCCAGCCTTCATCTCGACCACCGGGCCCTTGCCAGGAGGCGAGTCGCGGCGGAAAGCGCGGCGGGGGCGATCGCCCTCGTCCCGGCCACCGCTGCTGCGCTTGCGATCTTCCTGCGCGTCACGCTCGGCGGCGCCGGACGCCTTGTAGCGGGCCGAACCCTCGACCGCCGCTTCGGCGATCTTGGAGGTGAAGAGCTTGATCGACCGGATCGCGTCGTCGTTGCCGGGGATCACGAAATCGATCCCGTCGGGATCGCAGTTGGTGTCGACCAGGCCGATCACCGGGATGCCGAGGCGCGAGGCCTCGTGAACCGCGATCTGCTCCTTCTTCGGGTCGATCACGTAGATGCAGCCGGGAAGCCGGGTCAGCTCTTTGACGCCGCCGAGGTTCTTCTCCAGCTTCGAGCGCTCGCGCTCGAGGTTCGCCACTTCCTTCTTCGGCAGCCGGTCGTAGGTGCCGTCTTCCTTCATCTTCTCGATCGTCTTCAGCCGATCGATGCCCTGCTTGATCGTCTTGAAGTTGGTCAGGGTGCCACCGAGCCAGCGGCTGGTGACGAAGAACTGCCCCGAGCGGCGGGCCTCTTCCTGCACCACGTCCTGGGCCTGCTTCTTGGTGCCCACGAACAGCACCGAGCCACCCCGGGAGGTGATGTCGGCCACGAAGCGGAACGCCGCCCGGGCCATCGCGACCGTCTTCTGCAGGTCGATGATGTAGATCCCGTTACGGGCGCCGAAGATGTACGGCTTCATCTTCGGATTCCAGCGCTTGGTCTGGTGGCCGAAGTGAACGCCGGCCTCCAACAACTGACGCATCGTGATGCCACCTGCGGGAGCCATCTGCTGCTGAGTCGTCTCTTCCATATGCGGTGAGGTCTCTTAGTTGGACTGCGGGTTCGGTTGATCCTCCACGACCGCTTGATGAGGCACTGGGACCCTCTTTCTGGACGATTCCAGAAAGCACCGGGGAGCCAGCACGGGCGTGTGTGTATTTTTGCTGCCGCTTTCGCCCTACCGCGACGAGGCGTTAAGGCGTGTAACAAACCCCCCTGGCAGAGGCAACAGGGGTCTAGTTACAGGTCAGGACGCTGGAGAAAGTGCCCGCCGGGCTGGCGCCGGAGGCCGAGTAGTAGAGCCGGTTGACGGCCGCCCAGTTGGTCAAACCGTCCTTGTTTCCGGGACGACACGAGGCCGGCTGGCTGGTGCACGAGCCGGTGGTGGCCGAGATCTCAACCGCGCTGGAAGAGGGCGACTTCACGCCGAGGAAGTCGCTGCGGCGGGTCATCACCTGGCGAGTGAAGGTGGTGCCGGTCGGATCGACGTCGTAGCGCACCGCCGACATCAGGATCTGGGTGGCGGTGGCGCTGGCCCGGGGGCGGAGGATCGAGTTCGCCCCGTTGAGGGTGGCGTAGGACAGGTAGGCCCAGTGGTAGCCGGGGTCGGTGGTCAGCCAGAACTCGAAGTCCGACCTGGGGGTGGTGCCGGGGTCGTGCATCACGTCGGCGACGAAGAACTGATCGGCCGAGGCGCTGCGGAAGAAGACCAGCTCGGGCTCCTCCATCGTGACGGGAGAGGTCACGGTGCGGACCACCGTCTCGCCGCTCTTGCCGCTGCCGTCCTCGTTGACGGTGAAGTAGTTGAGGCTGGTCGGGGTGGTGAGCCAGGCGATCCCCATCTTCCGCAGGCTCGCCGCGGTGGGGCAGCTCTGAGAGGCGACCCAGTCTTCGTGGGTCGAGTCGGCGCCCAGCCCGGCCGGGTAGGTGGCGGTGTTGGGGAACAGGGTCGGCACTGGCAGCGCTCCACAGCCGGCGCCCTTGATTTCCCACGCGGAGGTGGTGGTGTTGTAGCAAGGCTCGAAGCGGGCGGTCTTGATCCCCACGGAAGTCTCGCGCCAGATCAGCGTCACCCGCTTGCCGTTGCCGCGCACCACCCGCAGCGAATCGAGGGTGTTGGTCCCCGTCCGCCGGCCCTGGCCCCACAGGTAGGTGCGCTTCGCGCCGGTCACCGCGTCCATGTAATAGAGATCGATCTCGTACCCTTCGGTGCCGGACAAGTAGATGCCGGCCATCAGGAAGCCGTCGCCCGCCTGGGCCAGATCCACGTCGCTGTAGTTGAGGCCCGAGGCGGCTGCCACCGGAGCGACTCCGGTCGGAGCGCCGGCGCTGGTCAGCGGCTGGAAGTAGAAGCCGTTCACCCCACCCGACATCGCCATTCCACCGCCCGCCAGCGCGTCGGTGCCGGCGCCGTTGACCCCGCCCGCACAGCTGGCCGCCGAGTAGTAGTACGGCTCGACCTCCACGTCGGCCCACGCGGTCGGCGCGGTCACCTCGGCGGTCGAGCTCAGCGACGGCTCGTCGACCACCCCGTCGCAGTCGTTGTCCAGCCCGTCGCAGGCCATCGCGGTCGGCGCGCCGGCGACCACGCTGCAGACCACGCCCAGCTGATCGGCGGTGCAGACGTTGGTGCCACTGCGCAGGCACACCCCCAGGCCCGCGCTGCACGCCTGCCCCTTGGTGGGGAAGGTCTCGTCGGCGGCGCCGCTGCAGTTGTCGTCCAGCCCGTTGCACTTCTCGGCCGAGGGCGCGGTGTTGCGCACGCAGGTCACGCTGCCGCTGGTGCAGGTCAGGGTGCCGGCCGCGCAGACCCCGCTCTGGCCGGTGCTGCAGGCTCCGCCGCCGCCCGGATTTCCTTCGTCGATGCCGCCGCCGCAGTTGTCGTCGATGCCGTTGCAGGTCTCGGAAGCGGTGGGGCGCACGTTGGCGTTGGCGTCGTTGCAGTCGGTGTTGTTGGGAACCTTGCCGGAGACCGGGCCGCAGCTGGCCTGCGCCGCCGCCGCGGTGGCGCCGAACCCGTCGCCGTCGCCGTCGGTGTAGTAGTTGGTCGTCGGCAGCCCCTCGTCGATTCCGCCCGCGCAGTTGTCGTCGGCGCCGTTGCAGACCTCGGTCGCGCCCGGCTTGATCGCCGCGTTGCTGTCGTTGCAGTCGGAGTTGCTGGTCAGCTTGCCCGCCACCGGAGCGCACGCGCTCTGCGCCGCCGCCGAAGCCGAGCCGAACCCGTCGCCGTCCAGATCCGGGTAGTAGCTCAAGAAGGTGAGGCCGTTGTCGATCCCGCCGACGCAGTTGTCGTCGACGCCGTTGCAGACCTCGGGCGCGCCCGGATGCACCGCGGTCGCGCTGTCGTTGCAGTCGCTGTTGTTGGTGACCCGGCCGGCGACCGGGTTGCAGGAGTTGATCGGCGTGCCGGAGACCGCCCCGTACCCGTCGCCGTCGACGTCGGGGTAGTAGTTCTGGGTGGTGGTCCCGTTGTCGACCAGGCCGTCGCAGTTGTCGTCGATGCTGTTGCACGCCTCGGCCGCGCCGGGGTGAACCGAGAACAGCGCGTCGTTGCAGTCGGTGTTGCCGGTGACCTTGCCCGCCACCGGCGCGCAGGCGCTCTGCACCGGTGCGGTCGACGAGCCGTAGGTGTCGCCGTCGGTGTCGGGGTAGTAGTTGGTGAAGGTCAGCCCCTCGTCGGTCGAGAGGTTGCAGTTGTCGTCCACCCCGTTGCAGACCTCGGCCGCGCCCGGCTTCACCGCGAACAGCGCGTCGTTGCAGTCGCCGTTGTTGGTCACCCGGGTGGCGATCACCACGCACGAGTTGATCGGGGTCGCGTTCTTGTTGCCGTAGGTGTCGCCGTCGCTGTCCGGCCAGTAGTCGGCGAAGGTCAGCCCCTCGTCGATCTGGACGTTGCAGTTGTCGTCCACCCCGTTGCAGATCTCGGTGGCGCTGGGCTTGATCGACGCGCTGGTGTCGTTGCAGTCGGTGTTGTTGGTGACCCGGCCGGCGATCGGCGTGCAGGAACTGGTGCCGGTGCCCGCTCCGAACCCGTCGCCGTCCCCGTCGACGAAGTAGCTCTGGAAGGTCAGCCCCTCGTCGGCGGCGCCGCTGCAGTTGTCGTCGACGCCGTTGCACAGCTCGGCTGCGCCCGGCTTCACCGTCGGGTTGAGATCGTTGCAGTCGGTGTTGTTGGTCACCTTCCCCGCCACCGGGATGCACGAACTCTGGGCGGTGGTGCCGGTCTTGCCGAAGCCGTCTCCGTCTGCGTCGGGGTAGTAGCTGGCGAACGAGAGGCCCTCGTCGATCTGGTTGTTGCAGTTGTCGTCGACCGCGTTGCACGCCTCGGGAGCGCCCGGCTTCACCGTCGGCACGGTGTCGTTGCAGTCGGCGTTGTTGGTCACCTTCCCGGCCACCGGCGCGCACGACGACTCGGGCCCGGCGCCGTCGCTGCCGAAGCTGTCGCCGTCCACGTCCGGGTAGTAGCTCTGGAAGGTGATCCCGTTGTCGACCTGCCCGTCGCAGTTGTCGTCGACCTTGTTGCACAGCTCGGCGATCCCCGGCTTCACCGTCGGGTTGGTGTCGTTGCAGTCGCCCTTGTTCGCCACCCGCCCCTGCTCGTTCAGCTGGCAGCTCGACACCGGGGTGCCGGTGCTGTTGCCGAAGCCGTCTCCATCCCCGTCGAGATAGAAATCCTGGAAGGGCAGCCCGTTGTCCTTCACCCCGTCGCAGTCGTCGTCGATGCCGTTGCAGGTCTCGGCGACTCCGGGGCGGACGTTCTTGTCGGCGTCGTTGCAGTCGCCGGTGCTGGTCACCGAGCCGGCCGGAGGGGCGCTGCAGCCCTCGCCGGTCTTCTCCGCCGAGCCGATCGAGTCGCCGTCGGCGTCCTTGTAATAGGACGAGGTGGTCAGCCCTTCGTCGATGATCGAGTCGCAGTTGTTGTCGATCCGATCGCAGATCTCGACCGCCCCCGGCTTCACCTTCGGGTCGCTGTCGTTGCAGTCGCGCACCGGCTCTTCGGTGCAGTCGCCGGTGCCGGGGATGCCGTCGCCGTCGTTGTCGAAGCAGGTCTCGGTCGGCAGCGGAGTGCCCGAGTCGACCACCGGAATCAGCTTCTTGGGTTGACCACAGCCGAAGGGGGCTGCGAGCAGCGCAGCAAAGAGCCAGACCGGAAGACTGCGGACCATCACTTCACCTGCTTGGGCACGAGGGCTCGGTGGACATACGCGAGTGGCGGTCAGACAAGCAAACCACCCTCCCGGGGCGAGAAGTCGCGGGTTCCCGGGCGGGGGGATCAGCGGGGGCCGAACGAGGAAAGCGCGAAAAAAGCCCTGATCTTGTCGTTGGTTTCGCGCAAGCGGGCGGAGAGGGTGCGGACGAAGGTCCAGAGCAGGACGTAGGCCAGCTCCTTGTCGGTGAACATCACCTGGTCGAGCTTCTCGCGCTGCAGCTCGTACAGCTTGCAGGTGCTGTGGGCGATCGCGTCGGCAGATCGGGGCCCGTCTTCGATCAGGCTCATCTCGCCGAAGTACTGGCCCCGCTCGAGGATCGCGAGCGCCTCCTCGCCGATCCCGGGGACCATCTTCGAGATCCGGACCTTGCCCTCGGCGATGATGAACATCGACTTCCCGGCATCGCCCTCTTTGAAGATGTGGCTGGAGATCGGAAATTCCACCAGAGTGAGCGCGGCTCCGAGCTTCTTCAGCTGGAAGCTGGTGAGCCCTTCGAACAGCGCCACTTTTCGCAGGATTTCGACGTCCATCAGGGGTAGTTCGTAGCACGCGTTCGGCGCCCCGCTTACTTTGTGTCTTTCCTACAAGGAGCAACATGTCTGAGGTCC
>JAGSPQ010000660.1 GCA_018262385.1 Myxococcaceae bacterium
CGGATCCCCTCGCCCCTCATCGCGTCGTTGTTGCGCCAATAGCCGTACCCGTAGGACAGCCGGCCGGACAGCTCGAAGGCGCCCCCCGATGGAGGCGAAGGGAAGCCCGAGCCCGAGGAGTCGACCGCGATCGTCCGGCTGGGGGTCTGCTCGGTGGTGCCCGACATCCGGCCCGCCTCGTCGGCGTCGTCGCGCCAGGTGACGGTCAGGGTGTACTCGCGATCGTCCGCCCAGTTGTTGCCCTCGTCCTCCACCACCACGAAGTAGCGGGTGGTGCCGCCGTGCGCGGCGATCGGCACCGCGCCTTCGAAGTTGCGCAGCTCGCTGAACTTCGAGTGCTCCTCGCGGGCGGACCACATGCAGCGCGGCGGGGTCAGGCCGCAGTAGGCGTCGGCGAGCCCGAGCTGATCGTTGGGAGCGTCTTCCCGCCGCGGGCAGATCGCCGGCTTGGTGCGGCAGTTGTTCTGGCGATCGATCAGGGTCGCGCCGTCCTTCACCTCGGAGAAGATCCGCACCTGCCGGTCGAGCGGCCCGGGGAGCACCGGGAAGCGGCCCGCCGCGCTGCCCGGGGTCAGCTTGTAGTGGAGCACCGTCGGCCGCGAGAGCGCCGGGAGGTCGAACCCGAACCAGTCGGGGTCGCCCACCTGGCCGATCCTTCCGCGGATCGTCGTGCTCTGCCCGGGCGCGCTCAGCGTCTGGGTCTTCGCCGCCTCGAGCGCGTTGTTCGGCTCGTTGGAGTCGAGCTCGGTGAGGACCTGGGCGTCGATCTTGTACTGCAGCCGCAGGTCACCCGGCAGCGACTGCAGCGCCTGGGTCTTGTAGCCCTTCACCTCGAGCACATAGTCGCCGGCGGTGGCGGCCCGCGCGGTCGCCAGGTCGATCGGGACGTACTCGTTGAGCGCATGGCCCTCGGCCACCGTGGTGCCCGCCGCGTTCAACAGCGCGAAGGCCACCCGAAACGGCGGCGCCGGCATCAGCTTCGGGGCGGTCACCCGCAGGTGGAGCACGCCCTTCCCCGGCGGGACGGTGAACTTGAAGCGATCGACGTCGTCGCGGGTCGACAGGTAGCCGGTCTGGCTCCCGACCAGCCGGTCTGCCTGGGCGACCAGCGGCAGCAGCGTCGGGGTGGTGTCGTTCGGCTCGTTGACGTCCGGATCGTCGACCACCTCGATCTTCAGGAAGTACGGCGATCGGTAGTCGAAGTGCTTCCCGTTCTGGTCATCGCGCAAGATCACCAGCAGCCGCGCGTCGGACACCGAGAACTTCTCGATCAGCTCGATCGGCTTCGGGGCCGCGGCGCCGTGCTTGTCGATTCCCATCGCCACCGCCGCTTCGGCCTCGGTCGTCACCACCAGCGCGAGGTTCACCGGGGTGCTCGGCACTCCGTAGCCGGCGCTGATGTGGAGCAGGCTGCGGGCGGTCAACCCACCCGGCATCTTGACGCTGAAGTAGTCGACGTCGCTCGGCAGCCCGATCAGCTCCTCCCGCGGCGTCCCGAGCGTCAGCTGGCACTCCGGCTTCTGGATCGCGTCGTCCCGGGTGCTGCAGGCGTCCGGCGGGGGCGGGCCCCCGGGCAGCTCCTCCTCCTCTTCATCCACCGCCGGGCCACAGCCAGCCAGCGCCACCGCCACCACCAAAGCCCAACCCATCCATCGCGTCGCAGCCATGGTCGTCGCCTCCGCCGAGGCACAGCGCAACCTGCGTGCCTGCGCTCGAGCCCAGTGACGCAGCACGGTTGGCCCGCGCCACGGGCCGGAAGCGGTGCCTGCTGTGGGCGACGGGAGGAGAGCGTGCGCACTCCACTCTGCGCAACCGGGGGCGGCGGGAACGCCAAGTGAATTTATTGATCTAGATCAAGCGCGCTTGCGGCGGCGCGACATGATCCGGCTCAGCGCGACTTCGGTGATGCCCAGGTAGGCCGCCACCTCGCGCTGCGGGAGGCGTTTCTCGAGGCGCCGGTACTCCTGCCAGAAGCGCAGCAGCCGCTCCTCGGCGGACAGATCGAGGAACTCCTGCTCCCTTCGCTCCTTCAAGATGTAGTGCTGCTCGGCCACCCGCCGGGCGAGCATCGACCAGCAGGCGTGGCCCTGCTCGAGGCGCTGGAAGTCGCGGCTTTTCCAGAAGAGCACCCGGCTCGGCTCGAGCGCCTCGATCGCGGTGAGCGAGGGGATCCCCTGCAGCAGCTCGGCGTATGGGCCGATCATCTCGCCCTCGGAGCGAAACGCCTTCACCGACTCGCCTCCGCTCTCCGAGACCCGGAAGGCGCGGAACAGGCCCTGGAGCACCACCCCGAACCGGTCGGACGGATCCCCGGGGCGGACGAAGCAGTCTTTCTTCTTCAGCGCCTGCTCCTGGGCGAGCGCCTCCGCCTTCAGCCACTCGGCCGCGGTGACGCCGGCCAGGGCCTTGAGCTGCTCGAAGAGCTTCGGATGCTTCACTGACACCGAGTTAACCCAGGTTAATGCCGGGCAACAGCTTGTCTCGTAGATCGAGGCCCATGCCGATCAACGTCTACGCCGCCGCGACCCCCTTCGTCATCGCCCTCGCGCTCGCCGAGCTCACGTACTGCCTGGTGCGCCGGAACGGGTACTACAGCTTCCAGGACTCGATCGCGAGCGTGGGCACCGCGGTGCTCAACCAGTGCGTCAACGTGGCGGTCGCGCTGGCGGTGCTGCCGCTGTTCGCCCAGCTCTCGCTGCTGTCGCCCTGGAAGATCGACGGCGCTTCGCCGCTGGCGATGATCGGGCTCTTCCTCGGGGTCGACTTCCTCTTCTACTGGTTCCACCGCTTCGGCCACCGGACCAACGTCGGCTGGGCGGCGCACGCGCCCCACCACTCCACCGAGGAGCTCAACTACGCGGTCGCGCTGCGGGCGAGCGTGACCCAGCGGCTCTTCTCGTTCCTCTTCTACTGGCCGATGGTGCTGGTCGGCTTCTCCTCCGAGGCGGTGGTGGCGATGGTCGCCTTCCACCTGGTGCTGCAGTTCGTGCCCCACACCCGGGTGATCCCCAAGCTGCCGCGGTGGATCGAGTCGTGGATGAACACCCCCTCGCACCACCGGGTCCACCACGCCCGAAACGACTGCTACATCGACAAGAACTACGGCGGCTTCCTGATCATCTGGGATCGGCTGTTCGGCACCTACGCCGAGGAAGTCGAGGAGTGCTCGTACGGCCTCACCTCGCCCCCCAACACCTGGGATCCCACCGTGATCAACTTCCACGTCTGGTCGAAGCTGGTGAGCGACGCGGTGAAGACCCGCAGCAACTTCGATCGGCTGCGCGTCTGGGTGATGCCCACCGGCTGGCGGCCTTCGGATCTGCCCCCGCGGCCCGCCGGGCCGGGCTGGAAGCGCGACGGGCGCGAGATCAAGTTCGAGTCGACGGAAGTGCCGGGCAGCCGCGGCTATCTCGTCTTCCAGATGCTGGCCTCGATGCCCTTCATGCTGCTGGTGAGCCACCACGCCTCCCCCCTGTCGGGCTGGGCGAAGGTGGCGCTGGGGGCGCTGCTGTGGGCGATGGCCTCCGCCTGGAGCGGAATGCTCGAGTCGAAGCGCTGGGGCCTCCCGCTCGAGCTGGCCCGGGTGGTCGCGATG
>JAGSPQ010000661.1 GCA_018262385.1 Myxococcaceae bacterium
GACTGCTTGTCCCGCAGCTCGATGAACAGCCGGCCGCTCTGGCCGGAGAGCATCGTCGAGAGGACCTCGAGCGGGCGCCGCCACTCGTCCGACACCCGGGCGCCGGGGAAGCCGAGCACCACGTGCGACTGCGCCTTCTGCAGCTGCTTGCGCGAGGTCCGCGGCCCGTCGAACGGGGGCTCGACCGGCACCTGGGGCGGGGCGGCGAAGCTGGCGCCCTTCCCGAACGCGGCCTCGGCCTGCTTCACCACCCCCTCGAGGTCGACGTCGCCGACCACCGCCAGCGTCATCTGCGACACGTCGAGGTGCCGGGCGTGGAACGCGCGCAGCGCCGCCGGGTCGATCGCGCGCACCGTGTCCGCCTCGCCCAGCATCGACAGCCGGTAGGGGTGGGAGAGGTAGAGCGTCTTGGCGAACAGCTCGAACGCCACCGACGAGGGGCGATCGTCGCGGCTGTGAATGTCCTGCAGCTGCCGCTGCTGCTCCCGCTCGACCTCGGCGGGGTCGAACGAGGGCGCGCGCAGCACCTGGGCAAACAGGCCGAACGCGTCCTCGAAGTACCGGCTCAAGAACTCGCCCCGCAGCGAGAAGCTGCTGCGCCCCGGCACCGTCGAGATCCCGCCGCACAGCGCGTCGACCCGGTGCGAGACCTGCTCGGCCGACAGCTCGACCGTGCCGCGGCACAGCGTCCGGGCCAGCAGCGCGGTCAGCCCGTTGGTCTGGGGCGTCTCGTACCGCAGGCCTCCGGGGAAGGTGGCGCGCAGCGCGAACAGCGGCACCGCCGTCTCGCGGCGAACGATCACCGTCGCCCCCGACGACAGCTTGTGGGTCTGCAGCGCCACCGCTGGCGCCTTCGACAGGGCGCTGCTGCGCGGCAGCTGCACCACCACCCGCTTGACCTGCATCGGCCTGGCGCCCTCGAGCGCCTTCACCACCGCCGCCTCGTCGAGCGGGCAGTCGGTGGGCAGCAGCCCGCTGACCACCGCCTGGTCCCAGAGGAAGTAGCGCCGGGCCACCTCGAGCAGTCGACCAGCGCCTGCACCGTCGACAGCTCGGCCGGGTCCACCTCGCGCTCGGTGGCGCCGCGCAGCACCTGCACCGAGGCGTCGAACGCGGCCGCGATGCTCTGGGTCGAGGCGGTGACCGAGAGGGCAAAGAGCCCCGGGTCCTTCGGGGTGTAGGCCCAGGTGCTGACGTCGTTGCACAGCGAGCGGCGGCGCTTCACTTCCAGCGACAGCCGCGAGCCGTCGCCCTGGCCCAGCACCATCGCCAGCACGTCCAGCGCCGGCACGTCCTCGTGGTCCACCGGAGGGCAGGGGAAGGCGAGGTGGAGGTAGGCCTCCTTCACCGATTCCTGCAGCAGCTTCACCCGCCGCGCCGCCCGGGCCGGCTCTTTCGCCCGCGGCGGGGGGGCGGTGAACGGCCGGCCCCAGTCGCCGCCGAACAGCTCCTGCGCCCAGGCGCGCAGCTGCGCCTCGGTGAAGTCGCCCACCGCCGACAGCACGATGTTCTGCGGGGTGTAGCAGCGGCGGTAGAAGCCGAGCATCTTCTCGCGGGTGTGGCCGCGCACGTCGGCCTCGAACCCGATCACCGGGCGTCCGTACGGGTGGTCGGCGTAGCAGGCGGCGAACAATTCCTTGCTCGCGCGGCGCGAGGGGGTGTCGAGGCTGCGCTTGATCTCTTCGCAGACCACCTCGATCTCCCGGGTCAGCTCGACCGGATCGAAGGCCGAGTTCCGCACCGCGTCGGCCAGCACGTCCAGCCCCTCGCGGGCGAACCGGCTCGCCATCACCACGTGGTAGACGGTCTGGTCGTAGCTGGTCCAGGCGTTGATCTCTCCCCCGTGGGCCTCGACGCTGCGGGCGATTTCCCCCGGCCCGCGGCGGGCGGTGCCCTTGAACAGCAGGTGCTCGTGGAGGTGGGCCAGCCCGACTTCCCCCGGCAGCTCGTCCGCGCTCCCCGCGTTCACCCACACCTGAAAGGCGGCCACCTTGGCGGTGTCCCGGGGGTCGGCGACGACGCACAGACCATTGTCGAGTTTGAAAGTGATCGGCATGAGCGGGTTGACATACATCAATGTGACGACCGGTAGCCCCGGTGGATCTCTCCTACCCGCCGGCCGGCGCCATTTCATGCCCGCCGCCGAACTTCGCGGCGACAGGCTGGATCGCCAATGCAGGCAAGCTAGGCTGCGCGGCG
The DNA here is from genome assembly GCA_018262385.1 of Myxococcaceae bacterium. Classification (GTDB taxonomy): domain Bacteria; phylum Myxococcota; class Myxococcia; order Myxococcales; family Myxococcaceae; genus JAGSPQ01. Next base: position 2,200 of record JAGSPQ010000661.1, read on the forward strand.
AGACATGGCCGGCCAGCCTGACGAAGATCCGCTGCTCGAGCTGCGCGACAGCCTGGAGGACGACGAGCCGTTGTTTGCTCGGCCGCCACCCAGGCCCGCGCCGGCGACAGCCACGCCCGCCAAAGGGGTGACGCCGGCGAACGCGAAGGCCCCGGCCACCGGGCGCCACCCTCCGGTCGCTGCCCAGCCGCCCGCCGCCAGCTCCGCCCCCCCACCGCTGCCGCCGGGAAAGAAGCCGGCGCCCGCCGCCGGCCCGGGTCCCACCGCGAGCAGCAAGTCGGGGATCTACAAACCCGTGCCTTCCGGCCCCGACCCGCACCCCCTGCCGCCGATGGTGGTGCGTCCGGAAGGGGCAGATCCGTTTGGCGAGCCGCCCGAGCCGCGGCTGCCCGCCGGCGCGGATCCCGAGGAGAAGCTGCGGACCTTCCGCACCATGCTCAAGCAGAAGGAGGAGACGCTGGCGCGGGGCCGGTCGCTCTTCAAGGCGGTCGACGAAGAGGCCCACGCGATCCGCGCGCTCGCCGAGAAGCTGAAAGTCGAGCTGGCGGCGGCGCTGGTCGAGGCGGCCCGCGGCAGCGAGTACCCCCAGCAGATCCAGTCGCTGAAGGAGATGCTGGAGAAGGACACCATCCGCGCCGAAGACGCGGAGAAGCGGATGGATGCGCTGGTGGCGCAACTGGCCGAGGCGGACGCCGAGCGCAAAGACCTGAGCCAGGCGCTGGTCGAGGTCGAGACGCAGTTCACCGAGACCAAAGAACGGCTCGACGACGAACGAAAGACCCGCGAGGCGCTGGCGGACGAGCTGATCGGCGCGAAGGAAGCGCTCTCGACCGCGCAGGATCGGATCGCCGATCTCGGGGCCAAGACGTCCGAGGCCCAGGGCTCGCTCGAGGCCACCACCGAGCAGCTGACCACCGTCTCCCAGGAGCTGGAGCAGGCGCAGCTGGAGCTGGAGACCCTGCGGCAGGACGTGGCGTCGGCCGCCGAGCTGCGTCCCGAGCTCGAGGCGGCGAACGCCAAAGTGTCCGAGCTGGGCGAGAAGCTCGCCGAGGCCGAGGGGAAGGTCACCGCGCTCGAAGGCGAGCAGGAGTGGTCGAAGAGCTCGCTCGATCAGGCCCAGGCCCGGGTCACCGAGCTGGAAGAGAAGACCGCCGCAGACACCGGGACGCTCGACGACTTCACCCGCCAGGTGGCGCAGCTCACCGCCGAGGGCGAAGCGGCCGAGGCCGAGAAGTCCGACGCGCTCGCCCGGGCCGCCGAGCTCGATGGCCAGCTGAACCAGACCCGGGACGCGCTGCAGGCCGCCACCAAAGAGCTCGAGCAGAGCAAGGCGCTGATCGGCCGCCACGACGCCGAGCTGCAGAAGGCGCGCGCCGACACCGAGTCTGCGGCGGTGAAGAAGGTCCGCACCGAGCTCAACCAGGCCAACCAGCGCGCGATGGAGTCCGGCGCCCAGCTTCGAAAAGAGAAGGAGCTGCGCGAGGCCGCCGAAGGGAAGATCGCCGCCACCGAAGCGAAGCTCGCCGCCGCCGCCGAAGCGAAGATCGCCGCCGCCCAGGCGCAGGCCGCCGCGGCCGAAGCGAAGCTCGCCACCGCCGAAGCGAAGGTCGGCGCCGCCCAGGCGAAGATCGGCGAGTCCGAGGCGAAGCGCGAGGCGGCCGAGGCGGACCTCGCCCAGCTCGAGCAGCAGCTGACGGCGGCCAAGCAGCACGCGGCGGCGGCCGAAGCCCGGGTGGCCCAGGCGGGGAAGACCGCGCACGCCGAAGCCGCCCAGCAGCTGAAGGTGGTCCAGGATCAGCTGGCGGCCGCCGAGGCCCGCGCCAGTCAGTCGGCGAAGTCGGCCAGCGCCTCGTCCACCGTCGAGCACAAGCTCAAGGCCGCCGAGGAGCAGCTGCGCGCCACCCAGACGATGAAGCTGGTGGTCGAGAAGGAGCTCGCCGCGCTGAAGGCCGCTGCGCCGGCGGCGGCCGGGGCGGGTGGCGGCGCGAGCACCGCCGAGGTCGAGAAGCTCAAAGCGGACCTGGCGATGATGAAGAAGAAGATGGCGATGGGCGAGTCGGCGATCGAAGCGGCCGCCTCGCTCAAGGCGAAGGTCGCTCGCCTCGAGGCTCAGCTCAAGGCGAAGTAGCGGCCACCGGCTCGACCAGCCCGGCGGTGTGCAGCCGCTCGAGCGCGGACTTCACCTGGTCCCGCGTCGTCCCGGTGTCCTCGAGGGTCTTGAGCAGATCCTCCAGCCGCATCGGCGCGCCGGACAGCTCGGACACCAACAGCCCGTCTTCGGCCTGAACCGCAAACTGCTTCGCCCACTCGATCCGCACTGCGTCG
>JAGSPQ010000662.1 GCA_018262385.1 Myxococcaceae bacterium
CGCCCCCACCACCTTGTTCCCTTCCCGCATCGCGACCACCAGCAGCGTCGACTGGGGAGTGGCGACCGAGAAGAACACCGGGCGGTTGGGGAGCGCCGACACCTCGGCGCCCAGCGTCGCCACCGCCGCCTTCAGCTTCGGATCGGGCGACTCCACCCCGTCGCCGTCGACGGTGAACCCCACGTCGGTCAGCTCCAGCCCGGTCGAGAGGGTGAGCACCAGCCGGTCGTCCTTGCGCTGGATCAACGCGCTCTCGAGCGTCTGGCGCAGGTCGGCGGCCACCTTCAACAGCCGCCCGCTCCAGGCCGCCTCCAGCCGCTTCTCGACCGCCGCCCGCTCGTTGATGATCGCCACCACCCCGAAGCCGCTCAGCCCCGCCGACGGCAGCACCACCAGCAGGATCAGCAGCGCGAACGTGCGCCGGAACGGGCTCAGATCCAGGCTCTGGGGGTTCGGGGGCATCGAGGGTCGGCTTTGCCTATTGCGCAGAAAACGCCCCCGCGCGCCTTTTTCTGCGCGAATGAGATCAATTAGTCTTGCTGCGGCAACCAATGAACCGGGGCGGGTGGGCGCCCGGCACACCCGCTGCACTGCGCTGCCCCACCAAATCCTCTAATGGATTTAATCATTCGCAGTTTCCGACGGTTGTCGGGGTTGGACGGAAGGCCGGGGCAGCTCACCCGCTTCAAACGCGGCACCGATGTCAGGGCTTCAAAAGGGAGAGGACGAATGAACTGGTTCAAGCGGTCACTGGTGGTGGGGGCTGTGGCAGCCGGACTGATGCTGGGCGGGTGCGCGCAGCCGGGAGGGTCGGGCCGCTCGAGCTCATCCGGCTCGCTGGCGCTCTCGTCGGATGACCGGCTGCTCTACGCGGTCGACACCGACAACGGCACGCTCACCGTGCTCGACACCCAGACCGACGCGAAGGTCGCCACGATCAAGGTCGGCGAGCTGCCCGGCCGGGTGGTGGTCGGCTCGGACGACACGATCTACGTCACCAACCGCGGCAGCAACTCGGTGAGCGTGATCCGCAAGGGCGAGTGGAAAGAGGTCGCCCAGGTCGCGGTCGGCACCGAGCCGGTCGGGCTGGCGGTCTCGCCGGACAACCAGATGCTCTACGTCGTCAACTCGACCTCGAGCGACGCGACCGAGTTCGGCACCCTCACCGGGATTGACGTCGCCACCCTCCAGCCGACCTTCGAAGTGAAAGTCGGCGCCGAGCCCCGCGGCCTGGCGCTGCTGGGAAACGACAAGGCGGTCGTCACCCTCTACAAGCAGGGGGAGCTGGTCGAGGTCGACCTGAAGGCGAAGGCGGTCCTCTCCGGCGGCATCGGGATCTACAACGCCGCCAACGCCACCCGCACCAGCGGCACCGGCGGGCTGGGCAGCGCGAGCTTCTCGACCTTCAAGCCCCGGGCGATGACTGCCGTCGCGGCGACTTCCGACGGCACCCGCCTCTTCGCCCCGGTGATCTGGGCCCGCGAAGATCCGATCGGCCGCCGGCCGTCGGCGTCGGGCGGCTACTACTCGTCGGGCGGGCCGTGCAACATCGGCGCGGTCGCGACCGCCGGCCTGGTGGTCGCCGACCAGGGCGCCGGCCCGAGCGGCGGAGCGCTCCAGCCCCAGGTCGATGACCTGACCAACTGCGTCAGCAGCGGCACCGTCTCGCAGGACAAGGACTTCCCCACCTCGACCCTCACCGGCCGGCCCGTCTTCTCGGGCGGCAGCTCGAGCACCGCGCCGATCCAGGCCCCGGTCGCGGTCGCGATCGATTCGACCGACAGCTTCGTCTACCTCGTCAACAAGGAGTCCTCGAACGTCGCGGTGGTGCCCGCCTTCCGGCGCGCCGGCGACGGCGACTTCGCGAAGACCGGCAGCTCGGTGCGCAGCTTGATTCAGCTCAACAGCGCTCCCGACACCAGCAGCGGCCCGGACGGGATCGCGCTCACCCGCGACGGCACCAAGGCCTACGTCTACAACCAGTTCGATCACCGGGTCGACGTGCTCCGCCGCGACGGCGAGGGCGACGCCGCCCAGATCCTCAAGGTCGGCTCGATTCCGGTCGCCGGCGACGTGCTGTCACCGGAAGTGGTCGCCGGCCGCAAGATGTTCTTCAACGCCACCGACCGCCGGATCTCCTCGGCGAGCACCAACGTCTCGTGCGCCAGCTGCCACCTCGAAGGGCTGGAGGACGGCCACGTCTGGAGCTTCCCCGACGGCCCGCGCCAGACCCCCGCGCTCGCCGGCCGCAAGCTGCGCCAGACCCAGCCCTACCACTGGAGCGGAGAGTTCTCCGATGCCCAGTCGTTCATGAAGCACACCATCATCGAGCGGATGGGCGGCACCGGGCTGGTCACCGCGAAGGAATCGGAGAACCTGGTCGACTTCATCGAGGCGATCCCCGCTCCGCAGAACCCGTACGTGAAGGCGGTGCGCACCGACGCCCAGCTGCGCGGCGCGATGGCGTTCCAGAAGGCCCAGTGCGCCGGCTGCCACAGCGGCGCGCTGCTGACCAACAAGCTGAGCGCCGACGTCGGCACCCTCGTCGTCAGCGGAACCCGCAACCCGGACAACGGGATCGTCGTCCAGCCGGTCGATGCCATCGGCACCAGGCGGGGGCTCGACGTCCCCTCGCTGCTCGGCGTGGCGCGGACCTCGCCCTACCTCCACACCGGCAGCGCCACCACGCTGGAAGAGCGGATCAACGACAACCCGGGCGACAAGCACGGCCTCACCTCCGTCCTGTCGACCGACGAGAAGGCGGATCTGGTCGCCTACCTCAAGAGCCTCTAAGGCCGCTCAGCGCTCCGTTTCGGCCAGGCGGCTAAGGTGGGGTTCATGTTCCGGCTCGTCCTGATCGCGGGGGTGTGCTGCGGCGCGGGCGCCCTCGCCCAGTCCAACCCGGACGAGGAGTGGGGCGACTTCCCGCTCGCCCCGCCTCCCCCGTTCCCTCCGCCGGCGATGATCCCGCCCCCGGCGCGGCTGGCGCCTCCTCCGCCCGTGCCCGGCTCGGCACCCCGCGCCGGCCTCGGCGCTTCGACCCGCCCCCCGGTCGAGCCCAACACGGTCAGCATGTTCGGCGCCCCGACCCTCGGGCAGTGGAAGCGGGGCCAGGCGCTCTTCCTCGGCTTCCCGCTGCTGGGGCTGAAGCTCTCGCTCGGCCTGCTCGATCGGCTCGACTTCTCGGTCGGCTTCGAGAGCTTCTACGGGGTGATGAACGAGTTCCACACCGGCTTCAAGGTGGGGATCTCCCGCGGCTCCAACTGGTCGATCTCCGCCTCGGTCGAGGGGATGCTGGCGCTCTTCGCCCAGCGCGCCTCGAAGGAGATCCACGGCCCGCGGTGGATTACCGGGCACCGCAACTACGGGGTCAGCCCCGGGGTGCTCGTCTCGTACCAGGGCGACAGCCCCCGGGCGGCGCGGCTGTTCCTCGACGCCCGGTACCTGCTCGCCTTCGACACCGAGCCGTTCGCCCGAGCCCCGCTCAGCGGGGTGCCGCCGGGGCTGATCCTCGGGCACAACGTGCAGTTCCGCTTCGGCGCCGAGATCCCGCTCTCGTCCCGGACCTCGTTCGTCTTCCTGCTCGGGCTCGAG
>JAGSPQ010000663.1 GCA_018262385.1 Myxococcaceae bacterium
AGGAAGAACATCACCGGCGACAGGTGCGGCGCGGCGGCGGCGGTGGCGGCGCAGACCCCGAACAGGGTGACCGCCTGGATCAAGGTGATCGCGTCGCCGAGGCCGGCCAGGACCTCGGCCCCGAAGAGCGTCACCGGCCGCAGCGGGAAGCCGCGGTACTGCTCCCACTCGAGCTGCTTCGCCCCGCCCGCCACTCCGCCGATGATTCCCCCGCCGACCGCCACCCCGGTGAGGATCAGGCCGATCACGCTGCCCAGCTCGGGGTTCCCGTCGTGATCGAACGCCGAGTGGGCGAGGAAGTACGCGCCGACCGAGAGGCCGAGGACGATCGGGAGGATCGAGGTGACGGTGAGCAGCACCAGCACCCCCACCATCAGCACCAGGCCGTTGATCCCCAGCTGCTTCACCAGCCGGTTCTGCGAGGCCTGGAAGTGGGCGGCGAGCACCGCCCGCAGCGGGCTGGCCGGCCGGGTCACAGCCACGACAGCTCTCCCTTCCGGCCGCCACCCACCAGCCCGACGAAGTGCGACTCGAGGCTCTCTCCCGACTGCTTGAGCTGATCGAGCGCGCCGAAGCCCTTCAGCTTCCCCTCGTCGATGATCGCGATCAGCGGGCACAGCTTCTCGACCACCTCGAGGATGTGGCTGGTCAGCACCACCGTCACCCCGCTCTTTTGCAGCGAGAGGAGGATCTCCTTGATCGTCCGGTTGGTCACCGCGTCGATCCCCTCGAACGGCTCGTCGAGGAACAGCAGCCGCGGGCCGTGGATCAGCGCCGCGCAGAGCGCGAGCTTCTTCTTCATCCCGAAGCTGTACTCGGAGATCAGCGCCTTCTTCCCCGGCTTCAGATCCAGGGTGTCGAACAGCTCGGCGCCGCGGGCGTCGATCGACGCGTCGTCCAGGCCGTACATCCGCCCGACGAAGCGCAGGTACTGGGGGCCGCGCAGCATCTCGAGCAGCGCCATGTCCTCGGGCATCACTCCCAGCTGGCGCTTCACCTCCAGCGGGTGCTCCTCCAGCGACAGCCCCAGCACCCGGATGCTCCCCGAGGTGGGGGTGAGCAGCCCGGTCACCATCTTCAGGGTGGTCGACTTGCCCGCGCCGTTGCGGCCCAGCAGGCCGAGGAATGAGCCCGGCTCGAGGGTGAGGCTCAGGTCATCGACGGCGACCTTCTCGCCGAAGCGCTTGGTGACGTGGGTGAGCTCGAGGGCGCTCATGGGGCGGAAGGTACATAGAGCTTCCGCGCTCTGAGCGCTCGCTTACCGGGTGAAGGATCAGTAACCGGCGCGGCGGATCGCCTTGTAGGCGCTGGAGGCGGTGCGGAGGTTGTGCACGATGCCGTAGCTGCAGCCCCGCGCCTCGTACGCCCACATCGAGCCCCAGCCGTCGCCCGACTCGTAGAGGAAGATGTGGCCTGCGCCGTTGGCGTTGTAGACCAGCGCGTCGCCGCCCAGCGTCGAGCCGCGCGAGACGGTGCTCCACTGCGAGCTCGACCCGTTGAAGCTCACCGTGCTGTAGGGGTGCGAGTCGGTGGTGACGCTGGTGTTGCTCGACGGCACCTGCCAGATCTTCCCCAGGTACCCCGAGCAGTCCGCGCCGTACTGGCCGGAGTGCGAGCAGCTGGGGCAGCTGCCCGCGCACGAGCCGGCGCCGGAGCTCGCCCCGTACGGGATCCACGAGCCGTGGCCCCAGTAGTAGGAGAAGCCGACCCCGGACTTCGCCCGCTCGATCGCCGCCGCCCGGTCGCCGGTCGAGGGGCCGCCGGCGGGGGGGCTCGAGGCGAGGGCGAAGTAGTAGCCGTAGCTCCAGCCGGTGACCCCGTTGTACTTCACGTTGTACCAGCCGCTCTGGGGGGCGCTGACGTTCACCGTGGTCACCGTGGCGCCGAACGGGATCACCAGCCGCACGCCGTAGCCGGTGCCCGCCCCGGTCCGCAGGTTGAGGGCGGCGGTGGTCTTCAGCGCGGTGCCGATCGGCACTCCGCCCGACAGCTCGTTGCCCAGGCTGCCGACCTCTTCGGCCCCGGAGATCGGATCGCTGCTGATCTCGGTGGAAGAGGTTCCGGTGCAACCGGCGGTGAACACCACGGCAGCGAGCCAACATGCGCGAGAGGACATCCGCTGTCGTAGAGCCAGTCACGTGCCAGCTTTGGCGCTCAGAGTCAGGACACCCACGTTCCGCAAAGGCGCTTTGCAGCCAAACCGTGTCTGGGTTTGCGACATTGGCCTGCGCACCGCTCTGCATTGCGACGGTGGGCGTTTCTCGGCCGGTGAGAGTTTCGCCCGGGCAGGCCGCTACTTGCCGCGCTTGAGGCCCATCTGCTTGTCCAGCTCGGCTGCCTCGTTCACCTCGGGATCGCCGGCCGATTTGCCGTTCTTCTCGATCACGATCTCCTTCTTGGCGGTCTTCTTCCCGGCCCCGTCCTTCGCCGCCGCCGCCTCTTTCGCCTCGAGCTCCTTGCCCGCCGCGTCGGTGTTCGCCCGGTCCTCGCGGCTCATCTTCGATTGCGAGCGGGCGTACTCCTTCGGATCCACCCCCGCCTTCTCCAGCACCTCGCGCTCGGCGGCGGCCTTCTCCTTCATCAGCGACTTGCGCTCTTCGCTCGAGAGCTCGGAGGCCTTCTTGTTCCCGTACTTCTTCTCGACCGCCTCCGCCGCCTTCTGCTGATCGCGCTGCAGCTTCGCCCGCTTCTCGGGCGTGAGGTCCTCGGCGTGAACGACGAGGGCGGTGAACAGGGAAGCGAGGATCAGCAGGCGCATCGGGCCTCCAGAGGAAGTGAGGGGCGGGAGTTTAGGCCTTCGTGGTAGCTGGGCGCGATGACGCGTGCGCGAAAGGTCGTCCTCTCTCTGGCCGCCGGGGTGGCGCTGCTCGGCGGCGCGCTGTTCGTCGTCCCCCCGCTGTTGCTGCGCGACGGGGTCGACTACTCGCAGGCCGTCTCGATCAAGGCCGCGCCCGAGTACCAGGATCCGGCGCTGCTCGAGAAGGCGTGGGCGCTGCCGGTCGCCCGGCTCTACCGGCCCGGGCTCGACTTCCAGCGCAACGCCAGCTTCTGCGGGCCGGCCAGCGTGGTGAACGTGCTGCGCTCGCTCGGCCGCGAGGCGGACCAGGCCACCGTGCTCGAGGGCACCGGGATCCAGACCACGCTGGGATTCGTGGCCGGTGGATTGACGCTCGAGCAGCTCGCCGCCCTCGCCCGCACCAGGCTGGGGAAGAAGGTGACCGCGCTCCACGACCTCGATCTGCCCGGCTTCCGCGCTCAGCTGGCGCGCGCCAACGACCCGTCGGTGCGGCTGATCCTCAACTTCCACCGCGGCCCACTCTTCGGAAAAGGCGGCGGCCACCACTCGCCCATCGCCGGCTACCTCGCCGCCGAAGACCTCGCGCTCGTCCTCGACGTCAACGCGAACTTCCAGCCCTGGCTGGTGAAGTCCGAGCGGCTCTTCGAGGCGATGAACACCCTCGACCGCGGCGCCGGCCTCGAGCGCGGGCTGCTGGTGATCGAGCCGTAGCTCAAAAGGCGAGCGCGAAGCCGACGCCGGCTCCGCTCGGGTGCACCATCGGAAACACCTTCCACGAGACCGGAGCGGCCGTCCCGCCACCCAGTGCCCGTAGCCGAGCCCGAGGATCAGCCCGACCCCGAGGTTGAACGCCACGTTCGCCGCGTGGATGTACCAGCGGGTGCCGGCCCGCTCGTGCGCGGCGCTGCGCTCGAGCAACGCTTCCCCCTCGGCAATCAGCGCGCACACGTCGCCCGGATCCGCCGCCCGCATCGCGTAGCCCGGCCCCGCCTCCCGCACCTCGAGCGGATCGACGAGGGTGAAGGCGACTCCCACCGCGGTCGTCGCGGCCGCGACCCACCACTCGACCTGGTCCTGGGGAATGATCAACGGCACCACCGCCACCTGCGCGAGGGTGAGCAGCCCGTAGGTCGCCCCCCACCCGAGCGTCCAGTTGTGCGCCCGGTGCGATTCGGCGAGCAGCTCGGCCGAGAGGAACTGCAGCCGCGCCTGGTCCGAGCGGGCTCCCGCAGTCGGCGGACAGGTCTGCGCGAAGCCAGGCGCGGAACACAACACCATCCCCAACCCGAGCCAGAGCGGTCGCATCCGCCCACCATGCAACAAACCCGGCGTCGGGGTTACCCCGGTTTCTCGGCCGGTCAGCGCAGCTCGGCGCTCGACTGGACCAGGCTGGCCTTCACCCGCAGCACCTCGACGTGGGAGATCGGAATCGGCGGGTTGGCCGGCTGATACTGCAGCTCGAGGTTGGTGGCGATCGTCCCCTTGACGTACCAGCCGCCCGACAGCTCGAGGAACGGACCCTCACACCGGTGCACGGT
>JAGSPQ010000664.1 GCA_018262385.1 Myxococcaceae bacterium
GGGGCCGCTGCTTCCGCCGACGAGCTCGGCGCGTTTCTGGGCGGACTGCCGGAGACCGCCTGGTCATACCCCTCGAACAGCTCGTCGAGCCCCGGCGGCGGCTCGCGCCACCCGGTGCGCGGCGGGGGCGGCTGGCTGCGGCCAATCTTCTGCGCCCGCAGCTCAGGCAGATCGGTGCGCCGATCCAGCTGGGCGGTCGACAGAGACAGCGCCACGTTGCTCCAGTCTTCCCCGCTGTGCTGGGCGACCGAGGCCCGCATCTTCAGGCTGCCGCCGTTCATCGCCGGGTCCAGCCGCAGCTCGTAGTTGGGGGCCCATCGCGCGCCGGGCACCTGGTACTCGATCGCCAGCTCCAGCGGCTGGGTCTGCTCGGCGGAGAGCATCACCACCGCGCTGCGCGACAGCTGCGAGCGCTCGGTGCGCTTGCTGCTCGACGCCTCGGCGAGCCGGCGCTGGCGCAGCTGCAGCTCGTTGCGCGCGTCGGCAACCTGCTGCTCGAGGGCCTGCCTTCGGCCGTTTCGGGTGGCCAGCTGCCGATCGACGAAGTCCGCCAGCTGCAGCATCGCCTCCACCGGGGCCGAGCGCGGGGGCTCGCCCTTCTTCACCGGTGGGAACGCCGGCCGCAGCGCGGCGAGCTCCTGCGACTCCTTGACCAGCCGGGCCAGCGCCTGCTCGAGCCGGCCCAGCTCGGCCTGCGCGCTCTCGAGCGCCTTCTGCTCGGCGGGAACGTCGATCTCTTCCGCCAGCTGCACGTCGAACCCGGCGCGGACATCGAGCACCCGAAGCTCAGCTGGGCCCGAGAGGACCCGCGCCCGCAGCGAGGTCGATCGCAGCGACAGCGGCAGCCCGGTGATCCGCAGCTGCCGGGTCGGTTGGGCCGGCGGGTCGAGCTTCGCCCGGCGGGTGCAGACTGCTCCGCTCGCGTAGACCGTCACCGCTTCGAGCTGCGAAGTCACCTTCATCGAGACCCCCTGTCGACCGCCGTCTAGTTGCAGGCCGGAGCGCAGCGCAGCGTCCGGTCTTCCCGCACCACGCACCGGTTGTGCTGGCACTCGCCGTCCTCGGCGCACAGCGCGCCGTCCACCTTGCTCGCCGGCTGGCAGCTGAGGGTGGTCACGGTGTCGCAGTAGCCGGTGGAGCAGGGCACGGTGACCTTGTGGGTCGGATCGATCTCGAACCCGCATCGCTCGCCGGTGCTGGCGGGGCCGGTGCAGCGCCCGACGTCGCCCGAGCCGTTGGGCTTGCAGTAGATGCCCACGCCCACGCAGGCCTGGGACGACGGCGTGCAGTCCTCGCCCTGCTTCGGAGCAGGCAGGCACTTGCGCTGGTCGGCGTTGCAGATCGTCCCCTGGCCGCACTGATCGCCCACGTACAGCTGGTAGGGCGTCGCCGGGCAGTTGGTGTTCGGCTCGCCCGCCGGGCGGCAGAAGCCCGGCACCGGTGAGGCGCCCGGAAAGCCGGTGAAGTCGAGGTCGGCGCAGACCAGGCCGGGGGCGCACGTCCAGTGGAACTGGCACCGCGAGCCGGTGGGCTGGGGAGTGACGCACTTGCCCACCGCGCCCTTCACGAACGGCGTCACGTCGCACGCCAGGCCCGGATCGCAGGTCGACAGCCGGTCGGAGTCGAACCCGCACGCCTCGCCCGCCTTCGAGCGCGCCCGGCAGGTGCCGCTGCAGACCAGGTCCGCGGCGCACTCGGCGCTGCTCGCGCAGGGCTCGTTGAGCGCCCGCGGCTGGATGCAGCGGTCGTCTGCCTGATCCATCGGCGTCCCCTGGTCGTCGCAGATCAGCCCGGGGTTGCAGCCGAAGCCGCACGGCTCGCCTTCCTGCGGCCACTTCGAGCAGATCCCCCGACACACGCCGCCCGACTTGATGCAGACGCTGCCGGGGGCGCACTCCACCGCGCGGGCGCACGCCTGGTTGCTGGCGACCTTGCCGGTGAGCAACCCGGTCTGGAGGCCGCAGTCGGAGAACGGGCGGGCGGCGATCGGCGGGTAGTCCGGAGGGAACGTCGGCGGGCAGCTGCTGCTGCGCATCCGGCTCTCGCAGTTGCGCAGGTGGGTGGCGTCGATGCTGACCCGCTGGTCCTCGAACGAGCCGCGCAGCGTCTCGTACTCCGCGATGCAGCGCTGCTGCTCGAGCGGCAGGCAGGCCGCCAGATCTTCCTGGGCGAACGCGGTGTAGCAGCGCAGCACCAGGCCACAGCGGGCGGTGGCCAGCCGTTCGCACAACTCGACCGGAGTGACGCCGATCTCTCCCGCGTCGACGCCGGCGTCGACCGCGGTCGTGGCCCCGGGACAGCCGGCCAGCAGGAACAAGCCGAACAGGAGGGCAGGGCGGGCCATGCGGGCGCGCACTCTACCCGCGTTTCTTCAAGCCGCCTGCCTTGTCGAGATGCCAGCCCTCGCCCAGGCGCTTCTCGACCTTCTCGCGGAAGCCCTGCACGGTGAACTCGCTGGTCGCGATCGCCTCGATCGTCGCGCTCTGCACCCGCTTGCCGGTCTCTTCCGCCACCAGCAGCTCGAGCATCTTCTCCCTCGCCGGCTCGTGTTTTCGCGGAGCGAGGTTCTGCAGCGCCGCCATCTTCACGTCGTCGGACATGTCGCTCAGCAGCGGCAGCACCGCGTCGGCGATCCGGGGGTCGTCCTTGCCCTCGAGGTAGCCCATCAGCACCACCTTCTTCTCCGGGTCGCGGGTGTACTCGGCGCCCAGCCGCTTCAGCTCGTCGCAGGCGATCCCGATCACCTCGCCGTTGGGCAGGATCTGCTCGAGCACTTTGAGCGCCCACGAGCTGGCCGCGTCGGTGCGCTTGAGGAAGTCCTTCACCGGCTGCACCGCCTCGGCGCCCAGCCCGCAGATGATCTCGAACGCGTGCTCTTTCTCGTCCGCGTCGGTGGTGTGCGGATCGACGGTGAGGGTGAAGCGGTGCATCAACACCGCGATCGCCTCGGGCGTCTTCATCTCGCCCAGCTGGGAGATCGCCTTCTGTCGCGTGGCGGGATCGCCGTACTTCTGCGTCACCTTCGACTTGAGCTTCGACGCCTTGTCGGCCGCCGATCCCCCACCCAGAAAATCCAAGAGTCCCATTCGAGCCTTCTGTATCAGAACTGGTCAGAGCTTCAGGTTCTTCCGCACTCCGCCGGGGTACGCGTGGTCCAGCTCGGCCGCCGCCCGCTTCACGCCCGCGTCGGCCGCCTCGGGCACCTTGATCAGAATCACCAGGTACATGTCACCGGCCGGGCCGCCCTCGAGCGAAGGCACCCCTTTGCCTCGCAGCCGCATCTTCAGCCCCGACTGGGTGCCCGGCTTGATCGCCACCCGGCCTTCGCCAAAGAAGGTCGGCACCGCGACCTCCGCGCCGTTGACCGCCTCGCCGACGGTGATCGGCAGGTCGAGGTACAGATCGTTTCCCTCCCGTCGCACCAGCGGGTGGGGGAAGACCTCGATCTCGATGAACAGATCTCCGCTCGGGCCGCCCTTGGCCCCCGGCCCGCCCTGACCCGACAGCCTCACCTGCGAGCCGGTGTGCACTCCTGCCGGGATCTTCACCGTCAGCCGCTTCCCGTTCACCTGGAGATTCCGCTCGGCGC
>JAGSPQ010000665.1 GCA_018262385.1 Myxococcaceae bacterium
TTCTCCGGGCTGGGGATGGCGATCCGCCTCAAGCAGGCCGGCCGCACCGACTTCGTGGTCGTCGATCGCGGCGCCGAGGTCGGCGGCACCTGGTACCAGAACACCTACCCGGGCTGCGCCTGCGACGTCCCCTCGCGGCTCTACTCGCTCTCGTTCGCGCAGAACCCCGGCTGGTCGCGCGCCTACTCCACCCAGCCAGAGATCCTCGACTACCTGCGCGGGCTGGCCGACCGGTACGCGCTGCGGCCGTTTCTGCGGCTGCAGACCGAATTCCTCGGCGCGCAGTGGGACGAAGCGCGGGCGCGCTGGAACATTCAACTGGCCGGAGGCCGGCAGATGCAGGCCCGCTTTCTGATCTGCGCCGTCGGCGGCCTCTCCCGCCCCGCGCGGCCCGAGCTGCCGGGGCTGGAGAAGTTCGAGGGGAAGACCTTCCACTCGCAGCAGTGGGACCACGGCTACCCGCTCGAGGGAAAGAAGGTGGCGGTGATCGGCACCGGCGCGAGTGCGATCCAGTTCGTGCCGCAGATCGCCGGCAAGGTGGCGCACCTCGACGTGTTCCAGCGCACCCCGCCGTGGATCGTGCCCCGGCCAGATCGCCCGATCGGCCTGGGCGAGCGGCGGCTGCTGCGCGCGCTGCCGGTGCTCCAGTGGACCTCCCGCCTGTTCCTCTATTGGCTGATGGAGGCCCGGCTGATCGCCTTCGCCTTCTACCCGCGGGTGCTGAAGCTGGCGCAGCGGCAGGCGCTCGCCCACCTGCAGGCGCAGGTCCCGGATCCGACGCTGCGCGCGGCGCTCACGCCCGACTACACGATGGGCTGCAAGCGGGTGCTGATCTCCGACGACTACTACCCGTCGCTCAGCCGCCCCCACGTCGCGCTGGTGACCTCGCCGATCGCTGAGGTCCGCGCCCACGGCGTCGTCACCGCCGACGGGGTCGAGCACCCGGCCGACTGCCTGATCTTCGGCACCGGCTTCACCGACCCGCTCGGCGCGGTCGAGCTGCGCGGCCGGGGCGGGCGCTCGCTGGCGGAGGCCTGGAAGGACGGGATGGAGGCGTACCTCGGCACCACCGTCGCCGGCTTCCCCAACCTGTTCCTCCTCAGCGGCCCCAACACCGGCATCGGCCACACCTCGCTGCTGGTGATGATCGAGTCCCAGCTGGCCTACGTGCTCGACGCGCTGCGGACGATCGAGCGGCGCGGGCTGCAGACGGTCGAGGTGAAGCCCGAGGTGCAGCGCCGCTTCGTCGCCGAGCTCGACGCGCGCTCGCGCCGCACCGTCTGGGAGAGCGGCTGCATGAGCTGGTACCTCGATCGCGCCGGCCGCAACCGCACCCTCTGGCCCGACTTCACCTTCAAGTTCCGGCTCAAGACCCGGCGCTTCGACTCCGAGCGCTACCTGCTCACTTGACCACCAGCACCGGCGTCTTCGAGATGTGCACCAGCCGGTCGGCGATCGACCCGAGGATGATGCGGGCCAGCGCGTTGCGGCCCCGGCTGCCGACCACGATCAGGTCGTAGCCCTGCTGCTCGGCCACGTCGGCGATCACCTCGGCCGCGGGGCCCTCGAGCTCCAGCTGGCCGATCTGGTCGCTGCCGAGCGCCTTCACCACCCCCTCGAGGATCGTCTTCCCCCGCGCCTTCTCGGCTTTGATCACCTCGTCGATCACCGTCGGCGGCACCTCGATCGACAGGAACGGGGAAGGCACCGCGTAGACCACGGTGAGCCGGGCGCCCATCGCCTGCGCCAGCTCGAACGCAGTCCGGGCGGCGTGCAGCGCGGGCTCCGACCCATCGACAGCAGCGAGGATTTTCCTCATGGGCCAGGTTACTGCATTTGCCGTTCCCCCCGCCGGCCTGAGGTGAATTGGTAACAGGCGGCGCCCCTGGCGTTCGCTGGCGCTGGTCTTGCGTCCCTCTTCGGCTGAGGTGCGCCGATGCGATGTGACGAAATCATGACCCGGAAGGTGATCTCGGTGGGGACGACCGACACGGTGAAGACCGCCGCCCAGTTGATGCGCGACGCCGACATCGGGTTCCTGCCGGTGTGCGATCCGGTGACCGGGGCGGTGCTGGGGGCGATCACCGACCGGGACCTCGCGATCCGGCTGGTCGCCGAGGATCGCCTCTCCAACACCCTGGTCGGCGAGGTGATGACCCCCGAGGTCGTCTGGTGCGCGCCCACCGACGACGTGATCACCGCCGAGCGGCTGATGGGCAAGCACCAGAAGTCCCGCATCCTCTGCCTCGACGCCGCCCGGAAGCCGGTCGGAGTGATCAGCCTCTCGGACCTGGCCCAGAGCGAGGAAGAGCCCCGGGTCGCCGAGACGGTGCGCCAGGTGACGGCCCGAGAAACCCAGGTGCCGTGAACCCGCAGCAAGGAGAACAAGCGATGACCACCCATCGGTGTGAAGTCTGTGGCAACGATTACGACAAGGCGTTCGAGATCAACATCGGGGGCGCCACCCACGTCTTCGACAGCTTCGAGTGCGCGATCGAAGCGCTCGCCCCGCGGTGCGCGCACTGCCACTGCCGCATCCTCGGCCACGGGATGGAGAAGCAGGGGCGGATGTTCTGCTGCGCCCACTGCGCGGCGGCGTCCGGCGCGAAAGAGATGCGAGACCGGGCCTGACGTTCAGGCGCTCTTCGGCTTCGCCCGCGCCGCGCGCAGCCGCTGCTTCTCGAGGAACGCCGCCCGCCGCAGGTGGGCGCGGATCAGGCCGATCAGCTCGGGCGGGTGGTACGGCTTGATGATGAAGTCGTCGCCTCCCGCGGCCAGCCCCTCGAGGCGCTGCTCGAACGAGCTGATCGAGGTGAGGAACAGGATCGGCAGGAAGGGCCGCTGGGTGCAGCGCTCGCGCAGCAGCCGGCACAGCTCGAAGCCGTTGACCCCCGGCATCACCACGTCGAGCAGGATCAGGTCCGGCAGGCGCTCCTCGATCAGCTTCAGCGCTTCCTTCGCCGAGCCGCAGTGCAGCACCGGGAAGCCCGAGCTCTCGAGCGTGGCCTCGATGAAGTCCCGGCTGATCTCCGAGTCGTCCACCGACAGCACCGTCGCCCCCTCGACCACCAGCTCGGGGTCGTCGGCCTCGGCCCCGGCGGCCCGCGCGGCCGGCTCTTCTTCCTCTTCGAGGCGGATCACCCCGGTCGGCAGCGGGCCGTAGACGTTGGTCACCCCGTGGCGCGGAATCCCCAGCGCGCGGGTCGGGTCGGTGAGCAGCTCGGTGTTGGGGCGTGCGCCGGTCGCCAGCAGGGCGTTGGTCTGCTCCAGCTCGTCGGCGAAGAGCTCCTTCATGAACTTCGCCGCCTCCGCCTCGGTCGAGATCAGCGCCGGGATCGCCGCCGAGATCGCGCGCGCCATCTCGCGGGCGTTCGGAAACCGGGCCGCCACGCTGCGGTTGAGCGCGGTGGTGACAACGTCCGACAGCGGCCGCGGCACTCCCGGGTTGAGCGCGATCGCGGTCGGGATGTCGTCGCGCAGCACCCCGCGGAAGGTCAGCAGCTCGGAGTCGCGCAGGAACAGCGGCCGGCCGGTGAGCAGCTCGTGCAGCACGATCCCGGCGGCGAAGATGTCCGAGCGCGGGTCGAG